>NZ_JBGTZC010000003.1:0-99937 GCF_041807725.1 Streptococcus sp. E17BB | reverse complement strand
TATGTGTCTTTCTAATGAGTTGTTTAAGCACTTTTCATTGTAGGTCATATGGAACTTTTTTTCTACACTCAAAAGGCTCTATAATCTCCATGGTGGATTTACCCACTACAGAAATTATAGAGCCGTTAAAAATAGCTTATTGAAATTAAGTCAGTAAAGATGTGACGTTTCCGTTGTCAAACGCTTAGGAGAAGGTTATCTACGATGCTAACGGCTTAAAGCAGCTCTTTGCAACAATGAAAACGTGTTATGTGAACTTTCAAAGTTAATCTCACCTTAATTGTGAATTTTGTGTTATACTAGTTAGGTTGTTTGTTCAACGATATAGAAAAGCGTGATAAGGCAGCTTCGCACTGCCTTTTTAGAAAGAAGATAACATGAATTTTAATGAACTTGCTCTGTCCTTAGAGATTTTATCTGCTGTGGAGACAGCAGGCTTTACCACCCCGTCACCGATTCAGGAGCTGACTATCCCACTAGCTTTAGCTGGTAAGGATGTGATTGGTCAAGCCCAGACGGGAACAGGAAAGACCGCCGCTTTTGGCTTGCCGACCCTTGATAAGATTGATACGACAAATCCTGCGGTGCAGACCTTAGTTATCGCTCCGACCCGTGAATTGGCGGTGCAGAGTCAGGAAGAGCTCTTCCGCTTCGGTCGGGATAAGGGCGTCAAAGTTCGCTCTGTTTATGGTGGATCTAGCATTGAAAAGCAGATCAAGGCCCTCAAGTCAGGTGCCCACGTAGTTGTTGGAACACCAGGTCGCCTGCTTGATTTAATCAAACGTAAAGCTTTGAAACTAGATGGGATTGAGACTTTGATTTTGGATGAGGCTGATGAGATGCTCAATATGGGCTTCCTTGATGATATCGAAGCCATCATCAGTCGCACGCCGGAAAGCCGTCAAACCTTGCTGTTTTCGGCGACCATGCCTGACCCGATTAAGCGCATCGGTGTCCAGTTTATGAAAGAACCTGAACACGTTAAGATTGCGGCTAAGGAGTTAACGACAGAGTTGATTGACCAGTACTATGTCCGCGTACGGGAGCATGAAAAGTTTGATACCATGACCCGCCTTATGGATGTGGAGCAGCCAGAATTGGCCATCGTCTTTGGTCGAACCAAACGCCGTGTTGATGAGTTGACTCGCGGGCTCAAGCTTCGTGGCTACCGTGCCGAAGGGATTCATGGGGATCTTGATCAGGGCAAACGCCTACGTGTTCTTCGTGATTTCAAAAATGATACCTTGGATATTTTGGTTGCAACAGACGTTGCTGCCCGTGGATTGGACATTTCTGGCGTGACCCACGTCTACAACTATGATATTCCGCAAGACCCAGAGAGTTATGTGCACCGTATCGGTCGGACAGGTCGTGCGGGCAAATCTGGTCAATCTATTACCTTTGTCTCACCAAATGAGATGGGCTATCTGGCCATTATCGAAAATTTAACCAAAAAGCGCATGAAGGGCATGAAGCCTGCGACAGCAGAAGAGGCCTTCAAGGCAACCAAGCGAGTAGCGCTTAAGAAAATTGAGCGTGATTTTGCCGACGAAGCTATCCGTGCGGAATTTGATAAGTTCAAAGGTGATGCCATTAAGTTAGCTGCTGAGTTTAGCCCAGAAGAGTTGGCGCAGTATATCCTTACCTTGACGGTGCCAAATCCTGACACTATGCCTAAGGTAGAAATTGCCCAAGAAAAACCACTGCCTTTCAAGTTTGCCCCAGGTCAAGCCAAAGGAAAAGGCAGTCGAGGACGTTCAGACCGTGACGATAGAGCTGGTCGCGACCGTCGTGGAGGCTATCGTGGTGACCGTCGCCGGGATGATCGCGATGGTGACCGCAGGGACTTTAAGCGCAGGTCCAATAGAAACCAGCGTGATGTCGTTAAAAAAGACAACAAGCGCCCTCACCGTACCTCGAGTGAAAAACAAACTGGTTTTGTGATTCGTAATAAAGGTGATAAGTAATGTCCAACAAATGAGAATAGGGTAAAAGCCTCTTTCTCATCTAATGCACATAAAAATAAGATGAAAGATGCTAAATGCCACAGATACGATTGTGGTAATTAGCATCTTTTTAGTGCCATTGCGTTTCCACTACTCTAGTGATTGATTACTCTGTGCTAATATTTCTGTTAGAATAATTGTCCTATCGCAAGGGAAACTCGCTACACTACCACTGTTTTACTAGATGACGATTGACAAGAGATATGGTATAATAGTTAAATGACAACAATAACGACCATTTATGCAAATCATGCTGAATACCCACGTGTTCCAGACCAGTACCTGGATGAAATTTTAGCTAAACCGATTGCCAAGCTTCAGATGGTGCGAACATCTGAAGGGCTATTGCCTGGACATATCATCTTGCTCTGGCGTATTCAGTTTGGGAGCTACCTAACCACTAGCCAACCTCACAAATACTTTGCAACGACCTATGGGATTGATGCTGAACATGACCTGGTTTGGTTAATTGAAGAGGGCTATGTCTTTATTGAAGGGGCAAGAGATGCCCTGCGCCATCAGCCGATTACTCAATTAAAAGCTTGGCTTAAGGACAAAGGGATAAGCGGTTTGTCAAAGATGAAACGTGCTGATTTGGATAAAGCAGTTTTAACGCATTTTTCTGATCAAGAATTAGAACAATACTGTCAAGAACGTGCTTATTTGTTAACAGAAAAAGGTCTCAGTACCTTGGCAAACCATCCAGAGATTGTTGCAAAACACCCACAGAAAAAATTTTAAGGAGACAACATGGAACTCACTAGAGAACAAGTTTTTGTTAATGCCTACCACTACGATGCCCGCAATCATGAGTGGGAAAAAGAGCATGGTGCACCAGAATCGAATGCAGAAGTCAAGTTTCAACTTATAGAAAAGAGTGAAGAAAACCAAAAGACGACATTTATGGCGGTCTTGCACTTTATTATTGTCCAGCAAGATTTTGTAGTGAGCGGTGTGATGTCACAAATTAACTATTTGCATAACCGTTTGGTTGAGTCGCCGAGTGAATTTTCGCAACATGACGTAGAAGAGGTATCCGCGCCCCTGCTTGATATGTTGCGCCGTCTAACCTATGAAGTAACAGAAGTTGCCCTAGATCGTCCTGGGATTAGTTTGGAGTTTTAAATGAAGTTAGCTGTTATTACAGATAGTTCTGCCTACCTTTCAGAGGATTTGAGACGTCGCGAAGGCTTATTTGTTCTGGATATTCCGATTACCATTGACGGAGAGACCTATGTTGAGGGGGTCAATCTGACACCTGAAGACTTTTATGCCAAGATGGCAGCTAGCCAAGCCTTGCCAACGACCAGCCAGCCCAGTGTGGCGGAGTTAGATGATATTTTATCTGCCTTGCCAGAGCAGGGCTATACTCATGTGATTGGTCTATTTCTCTCTAGTGGGATTTCGGGCTTTTTCCAAAATATCCAGTATTTGATGGAGGAGCACAGCGAGCTGACCATCGCTTTTCCAGATAGCAAGATTACCTCTGTGCCCTTGACCAGCATGGCGGTTAATGCTCTTGATTGGGCAGATGCGGGAGTTAATTTTGAGATGATGTTGGACAAGCTCAATCAAAAAATCGCGAAAAGCAATGCTTTTATCATGGCGAATGATTTGAATCACTTGGTCAAAGGCGGACGATTGTCAAACGGCTCTGCCATTCTCGGCAACCTTCTATCCATCAAGCCTATCCTCTATTTCAATGAAGAGGGTGTGATTACAGTCTATGAAAAGGTTCGCACGGAGAAAAAGGCAGTCAAGCGACTGGTGGAGATTTTGCAAGAGCGAACAGCCGATGGCGACTATGAGATTGCCATTCTCCACACCAACGCCCCTGATAAGGCGAGAGAGTTTCAGCAGTTGCTGGCAGTGCTGGGCCTATCCGCAGAGATTGTACCGCTCAATAGTGTCATCGCGACCCATCTGGGTGAGGGGGGCATCGCCTTTGGCATTACCCCTATTGTATAAGGAAATGATATGATTAAGGTTATTATTGCAGGATTTTTAGGCAAGATGGGGTCGACAGCTGTCCAGATGGTACAGGCTGACCCTGAGCTACAGTTGGTCGGTCTCTTGGACCCCTTTGCGACTGAGAAAGAGGTTGAAGGCGTACCTGTCTTCACCGATAAGGCGGACTTAGTGGGTTTCTCTGCTGATGTCTGGGTGGACTTCACGACCCCTGCGGTCGCTTATGACAACACCCGCTTTGCTCTTGAGCAGGGCTTTGCGCCTGTTGTGGGGACGACTGGCTTTACTGAGTCACAAATCGCCGAGCTGATTGACTTGTCTCGTAAGAAAAAGCTGGGCGGCTTGATTGCCCCTAACTTTGCGATTGGCGCTATCCTCTTGATGGAATTTGCCCAGAAAGCGGCTAAGTATTTCCCAGATGTGGAGATCATCGAGCTCCATCACGATAAGAAAAAAGATGCACCGTCAGGCACGGCCATTAAGACCGCAGAGCTCCTGCGTGAGACTCGTCAAAGCAAGTCACAAGGGGCTGCTGACGAAGAGGAATTGCTGGCAGGAGCACGTGGGGCGGAAGTGGACGGCATGCGGATTCATTCCGTGCGCTTGCCAGGTCTCGTTGCCCATCAGGAAGTCATCTTTGGAGCGCAGGGTGAGGGTTTGACTCTTCGTCATGATTCCTATGACCGTATATCCTTTATGAGCGGGGTCAATATCGGGATTAAGGCTGTTGTCATGCGTGATCAACTTGTTTACGGATTAGAGAGTCTGCTCTAGGCTTAGGCAACTAATAAACAAGATAATGAGAGGAAGTCTAGTTTGAAGACAATTGAATTATTTGCAGGAGCTGGAGGGCTAGCCCTAGGAGTGGAAGCAGCAGGCTTTGAAACTATCGGATTAGTTGAATTTGATAAAGCAGCTGCCGAAACGCTGAAGGCCAATCGTCCTAATTGGCGTGTTATCCATGATGATGTCGCCAACATCTCGCCGCTTGATTTAGAAGATTATTTTCAAATCAAAAAAGGAGAACTAGACTTGCTTAGTGGTGGTGCTCCCTGCCAATCTTTTTCCTATGCTGGTAAGCGTCTAGGTTTGGAAGATACTAGAGGAACGCTATTTTATCACTATGCTGTTTTTTTAGAGAAATTACAACCTAAAATGTTTCTCTTCGAAAATGTTAAGGGCTTGGTTAGTCATGATAAAGGGCGAACCTATCAGACGATTTTGACAGTCTTCGAAGATGCTGGTTATCAAGTCCAGTCTAAGGTTCTTAATGCTTGGGACTATGGTGTTGCTCAAAAGCGTGAACGAATGATTATGGTTGGTATTCGAAATGACTTGGTTGATAAAACCGAGTTTATTTATCCGATTCCTCATAGCTATAAACCTGTTTTGAAAGATATTTTAGTTGATACACCACCTAGTGTTGGTGCCTCTTATTCTGACCATAAGAAAGCGATTTTTGAGTTGGTTCCACCTGGGGGTTATTGGCGAGATATTCCAGAAGAGGTCGCTAAACCTTATATGAAATCGACGTGGGATATGGGTGGTGGTCGGACAGGTATTCTACGTCGGTTGAGCATGGACGAGCCGTCTTTAACGGTTTTGACCTCGCCCAGTCAGAAACAGACGGATCGCTGTCATCCCCTTGAAGCAAGACCTTTTACTGTTCGAGAAAATGCTCGCATTCAATCTTTTCCTGATGAATGGGTCTTTACTGGCAGTGTTGGTAATCAGTACAAGCAAGTTGGGAATGCCGTCCCTGTAAAATTAGCCTATGAGGTAGCCAATCAGATTAAGAAAAGTTTGGAGGTAGTTTAATGTGGACACTTGATTTTATTAGCCAAGAGAATTTTTATCATCATGTTCGCATGACGATTGGCAAATATGGTGAAAAATTAACCTCATTTGATTTACAACGTTTTAATAAAAATATCATTGACCCTGTTAAATTGATTTTTGATAAAACTGTTTATCAGCAATCGTGGGAGGACATTATTAATAGTGAAATTTTCCGTCAAAGGGATAAAGCGAATAACAATGATATTGGTTATTTCCATCAAGGAATTTTTCAATACATGTTAGACTGCCGAGTTCCAGACAATGAAAAAGAGGGAGGTTGGGATGTTATCTTAGAACGCCCAAGTGCTATTGAACTTCCTGACGGTTCAACGGTTAGTCGTGTTTATGTTGAAATGAAAAATAAACATAATACGATGAATTCTGCGGCTGCTGGAAAAACGTTTATCAAAATGCAATCCCAGTTGCTAGATGATGATGATTGTGCTTGCTTTTTAGTTGAGGCGATCTCTAAGCAATCTCAAAATATCAAGTGGGAGACAACTGTTGATAAGAAGAAAGTTGGTCATAAACATATTAGGAGAGTTAGCCTTGATTAATTTTATGCCCTAGTGACTGGACAAGAAGACGCTTTTTATCAAATGTGTTTAGTACTTCCAGGGGTCATTCAAGATTGTGTGACCGACTTAGCTGATACGGTTGTTCCCAACGATACGGTCTTACAGGAAATTCAACAGTCAGTAGTTCACGATGACAACCTATCTGACGAACAAGCTTTTGCTTTGGCTATTTATCTATTAGGTTTCTCAAGTTATCAAGGCTTTAATCGTCTTAATTAGAGAGAATCATCTGCAACAGAGGAAAACAAATGAAACTAACCAATCTGCCTTCTGAATTTCAGAAGGCTTTGCCGATTTTAGAGAAATTACAGGCGACGGGCTACGAGGCTTATTTTGTGGGCGGTTCGGTGCGAGATGCCATTTTAGGTCGTCCTATCCACGATGTGGACATCGCCACCTCTGCCTACCCGCAGGAGGTCAAGAGCGTTTTTCCACGCACGGTTGATATTGGGATTGAGCATGGCACGGTGCTGGTCTTGGACGGTGAGGCGGGCTATGAGGTGACCACCTTTCGTACGGAGGATGTCTATGTGGACTATCGCCGTCCGTCTGGTGTGACTTTTGTCCGCTCGCTGGAGGAGGACTTGCTGCGGCGGGATTTCACAGTCAACGCCTTTGCCCTCGATAGCAGCGGTCAGGTCATCGACCTCTTTGAGGGGCTGGCTGACCTTGACAATCGCCTGCTCCGTGCGGTTGGCGTACCTGCCGAGCGCTTTCAGGAGGATGCCCTGCGGATCATGCGTGGTTTTCGCTTTGCAGCCAGCCTTGGCTTTACCCTTGAGCCTGCGACTTTTGAGGCAATGGCAGAGCTGGCACCCTTGCTCGCGAAGATTTCCGTGGAGCGGGTCTTCATCGAGTTTGACAAGCTCTTGACCGCACCGTTTTGGCAGGCTGGTCTGACCAGTCTGATAGCGAGTTGTGCCTATGACTTTCTACCTGATATGGCTGAAAAAGGAGCGGAGCTTGAGACTTTGCGTGATGACTTCACTGAGGACTACCAGTTTACCAGCTCCGAACAGGTGTGGGCTGCTCTGCTATTAGCCCTAAACATCAGAGACGCCAAACCCTTCCTGAAAAAATGGAAAACCTCCAATGACTTTCAGAAAGCTGTCGACCAGCTGGTGTCTGCCTACCGTGAGCGTTTGAGTGCGGAGCCTAGTCGTCAGCTGGTCTACCGCTATGGCAAGGACTTCCTGCTTTTGGTGGAAGACCTCAGGCAGGCCAAGGGCTTGTCCAGCCAGCCAGCGCTGATTCAGCAATTAGACGAGGAGCTTCCTATTCATTCCAAACAAGACATGGCCATCACCGGGCGAGACCTGATCCAAGACTTCGGCATCACACCAGGTCCCCAGCTGGGCGACATTCTGGACGAACTGGAACGGGCTATCGTCGCGGGAGAAGTGGGGAATGAGAGGGAGGAGATTGTTAAGTATCTTGTCAAGCATTTAAAAATGTTAAACTAGGAGAAAATATGAGTAATTTGCAGGAGAATGTTAATGCGTTAAAGCAATCCCCTCTATTTGCTTTATCGTTGGGGGGAAAAGAGTTATCCCACTCTAATTTTTGGGAGTGGTTAATCAATATTAGGGTTGATAGTGTCAATCCTTTTGTGGAAGTTTTTTATCCAGAGTTTTATTCTAAGAAGAATCAGTTCATTAAGGTAGAAAGAGAAAAAGGACACAGGGACTTAACCATTTATTTTGAGGATTCTAATGGTATGAGAAAGGCTGTTTTCATCGAAAATAAATTGAAATCTATTCCGACTATTGAGCAGTTAAGAACATATGAAGAGAATTTTTCTGAGAAGAATATTGTATTTGAGTTTGGTATCCTAACAGGAATAGAGCAGACATTACATTACGATAATTGGGAATTTTTATCTTATGCTAAAATTGCTGAAAGAATAGCTGGAATAAATCAAATAGTTACTCTAGATTCCCATATCTTTAACACTACTGAAAATTATGTTTCTGACATCCAACTAATAAGTTGTATACTTTTAGAGAAGTTGAACGAAGCACAGAATAGATACTTTTTTGAAAGTGATTCTGAACTTGAGAAGTTGAGATTAGAAGATATATATTTAAAGTTTTCTGGAAGTAAGTTGAGCCAATTCATTGAGAAAGAACTTAATGTAGAGTTTCAAACTCCTTGGGGTATGCCTGTGATTGGTAACTTTTTTAATAATAAAAAACCTACTGTAGATATTATGTATAAGCAGAAGGTAAATGGTGAAATTATTGGAGTTATAGGTATTCAGATTGAAGGAAAACAATTTAGACTTCATTCTGGACCAGTATCACATTATTCACGATTTGATGATAAAGATTATTATTTCAATGAGATGAAGAGAGTAGGATTTTTGGAGAATTACGATAAGAGTTCTAAATTGATAAGAGAAAAAAAGACATCTTTGAGTAAATTGTATGGTAGCTATACTGGTAAAATCAAAAATAATTTTCAAATCTATCAATATTGGAATATTAGAAATGGAATTACTTACGACGAGCTAATTGATGAAATTAAAACGGAATTACTGAAAGTAAAAAATATTATTCAAGATGGTTTTACTTTCGAGTAAAATAATCTTTTAGAAAGCACCTTATGTCAAACTTTATCGTAGAACACTTAACTAAGTCCGTCGGTGACAAGACGGTTTTTCGGGACATCAGCTTTATCGTCCATGAGCTGGATCGCATCGGTCTCATTGGCGTCAACGGTACGGGCAAGACCACGCTCCTTGACGTTCTGTCGGGGCGGTCTGGCTTTGACGGCGACCGCTCGCCCTTTACCGCTGCCAAGGGCTACACCATCAGCTACCTGACCCAAGAGCCTGATTTTGACGACAGCAAGTCCGTCCTAGACACGGTGCTGTCATCGGAGTTAAGGGAAATGGCAGTGCTGAAACGCTATGAAGCGCTGCTCCTCGACTACTCAGAAGAGAGCCAGAAAGAGCTGGAAAAGGTCATGGCAGAGATGGATGCGCTGGACGTCTGGTCGATCGAGAGCGAGGTCAAAACGGTTCTGACCAAACTAGGGATCACAGATTTGCAAGCCACCGTCGGCTTCTTGTCTGGGGGGCTGCGCCGTCGGGTTCAGCTAGCCCAGGTGCTCCTGTCAGACAGTGACCTCTTGCTCCTTGACGAGCCGACCAACCATCTGGACATCGACACCATCTCTTGGCTGACCACTTACCTGAAAACCGGTAAGAAAACAGTCCTCTTCATCACCCATGACCGCTATTTCTTGGACAATGTCGCTACCCGTATCTTTGAGCTGGCCAACAGCCAGCTTACTGAGTACCAGGGCAACTACCAAGACTATGTTCGCCTGCGGGCCGAGCAGGACGAGCGGGATGCGGCCAGCTTCCACAAGAAAAAGCAACTCTACAAGCAGGAGTTGGAGTGGATGCGTCGCCAACCGCAGGCGCGTGCGACCAAGCAACAAGCTCGTATTAATCGCTTCCATGAGCTGAAGGGGAAATTGGCGACCACGACCACCAGTACAGAGTTGGACATCACCTTTGAGACCAGTCGGATTGGCAAGAAAGTCATTAACTTTGAGCAGGTCAGCTTCTCCTATGGGGACAAGCCGATTTTGAGCAATTTTAATCTGCTCATTCAAAACAAGGACAGGATTGGCATTGTCGGAGACAATGGGGTCGGCAAGTCCACCCTGCTCAACCTCATTAGCGGAGACTTGCAAGCCACTGCTGGGACGGTTGACATGGGGGAGACTGTGCGGGTTGGCTACTTCTCGCAAAATCTTAAGGGGATGGACGAGAGCAAGCGGGTCATCAACTACCTGCAAGAGGTGGCAGACGAGGTTAAGACAACTGTCGGCACGACCAGCATTTCCGAGCTCTTGGAGCAGTTTCTCTTTCCTCGCTCAACTCACGGCACCCAGATTGCCAAGCTGTCTGGTGGCGAGAAAAAACGGCTCTATCTCTTGAAAATCTTGATTGAAAAGCCCAATCTCCTGCTCCTAGACGAGCCGACCAATGATTTGGACATTGCGACCTTGACAGTCTTGGAGAACTTCCTGCAAGGCTTTGTAGGTCCTGTGATTACGGTTAGCCATGACCGTTATTTCCTTGACAAGGTGGCGACCAAGATTCTAGCCTTTGAGGCTGGCGGTGTCAGGGAATTTTTCGGCAACTACACCGATTATCTGGATGAAAAGGCCTTCGAGCGGGACAGCTCTGCGATTGCCCCAAAAACGGAAAAACCAAAGGCAGAAAAGGAAAAAGCCGAGCGCAAGCGCATGTCCTACTTTGAGAAGCAGGAATGGGCGGTCATCGAGGAGAAGATTGCTAGCCTTGAGGAGCGGATTGCCGCTATTGAGGGTGAGATGGCGACCTGTGGAGCGGACTTTGCCCGCCTGTCCGACTTGCAAAAAGAGTTGGACGAGCAAAATGACCAGCTCCTTGCCAAGTACGAGCGCTATGAGTATTTGAGTGAGTTGGAGGGGTAGGAGATGGAACTTCATTACCTCACCCCAACTGATAACTCTGCGGTGGCCACGCTTGTCCGTCACTGTTTAGAAGATGAGGGATTGGCTTTGCCTGGAACAGCTTATTTTGACCCGCAGTTGGATGATTTGGCTGACTATTATGATAAACTGCCTCGTTCTCAATACTTGGTCATCAAGGTAGACGACAGGGTGGTTGCCTGCGGTGGTTTTGGTCCGATTTCAGAATTGGTTTGTGAGCTGCAAAAACTCTATGTAGACAAAAACTACCGTGGAAAAGGCTATGCCAGCCAGCTCTTGGCACACATTGAAGAAAAAGCGCTGCAAGCAGGCTATGAGCAGATGTATCTAGAAAGCTCCACCAAGCTAGCTGCTGCCCTCAAACTCTATGAGAAGATGGGCTACCAGCATTTAGCTCAGCCATTGACCCAGGAAACGGGCCACTACCTGATGGATGTCTGGATGGTTAAGTCGCTGTGATGGTCACTAACTATTGAGCTTGCAACTCCAGAAAGACGAGAAAGGAACTTATGGCATATATTTGGTCTTATTTGAAACATTACCCCAAATGGCTCTTGTTAAATGTGGTCGGGGTTTTACTCTTTATTGTGGTCAATCTAGGTCTGCCGACCATTTTGGCACGGATGATTGATGACGGTTTGGTGCAGCAAAATGAAGCTGCCCTCTACCGCTGGTTTTGGGTCATGTTGTTAGCTAGTCTAGCTGGTCTGGTCGGTCGCCTGACCATGGCTTATGCCACTAGCAAGTTAACGACTACCATGATTCAGGACATGCGTAATGACATGTACGACAAGCTTCAGGCTTATTCTCACCATGAGTACGAGCAAATCGGCGTCTCCTCTCTCGTCACTCGGATGACAACGGATGCCTACATGCTCATGCAATTCGCTGATCAAGCCTTGCGTCTTGGCATGATTACCCCACTGATGATGCTGTTTTCGGTGGGTATGATTCTTCGCACTAGCCCATCCATGGCTTGGATTGTGGCGGTCTCCATTCCTTTCTTGGTGGCTGTGGTGGTCTACGTCGCTAGACGAACGGAACCTTTATCAGAGCAGCAACAAACAACGCTGGACAAGATTAACCAGTACGTGCGAGAAAACCTAACTGGTCTTCGAGTTGTTCGTGCCTTTGCACGGGAAGACTTTCAGGAAGAGCGGTTTGCGACGGCCAACCAGTCGTTCACAGAGACCTCAAGCAAGTTGTTTCGCCTGACTGCCTTGACTGAGCCCCTCTTTGTGCAAATCATCATCGCCATGATTGTCGCCATTGTCTGGTTTGCCATTCCGCCACTGTCGCGAGGAGACTTGCAGATCGGTGACATGGTTGCTTTTATCGAATACGCCTTTCATGCGCTGTTTTCCTTTTTGCTTTTTTCTAACCTTTTTACCATGTATCCGAAGATGGCAGTCTCTAGTCACCGGATTAAAGAAGTGATGACCCTGCCTATCTCTATCGCACCAAATGAGGATGGAGTGACAGAAACAGCGACCAAGGGCTATCTGGAATTTGACAATGTGACCTTTGCTTACCCAGGAGAGACGGAGAGCCCTGTTCTCCATAACATCTCCTTTAAAACCAAGCCCGGGGAAACCATCGCTTTTATCGGTTCAACGGGGTCTGGG
This sequence comes from Streptococcus sp. E17BB, assembly GCF_041807725.1. Taxonomy (NCBI): domain Bacteria; kingdom Bacillati; phylum Bacillota; class Bacilli; order Lactobacillales; family Streptococcaceae; genus Streptococcus; species Streptococcus sp. E17BB. The sequence continues at coordinate 87,430 of NZ_JBGTZC010000003.1, read as the reverse complement.
AAATCTAGTCTAGTCAGCCTGATTCCTCGGTTTTATGATGTGACCTTGGGGAAAATTTTAGTCGATGGCATCGATGTGCGTGACTACAACTTCAAGGCCTTAAGGTCTAAGATAGGCTTTATTCCCCAGAAAGCTCTGCTATTTACCGGAACGATCGAGGAAAATCTCAGGTACGGTAAGGAAACGGCGACTCTGCCTGAGCTGGAGCAAGCAGCGCAAGTATCACAGGCAGCTGACTTTATCGCTAGCCGTGAGGAGGGCTACGAGAGCTTGTTGGCAGAGGGCGGTAGTAACTTATCTGGTGGGCAAAAGCAGCGGCTGTCGATTGCGCGAGCGGTGGTTAAGCAGGCGGACATTTATATTTTTGATGATTCTTTCTCAGCCTTGGACTATAAGACTGATGCCGAGGTACGACGGCGGTTGAAGGCGGTGACACAGGAGGCGACAGTGCTCATTGTGGCGCAACGGGTTGGTACTATTATGGATGCTGACCAGATTATCGTGCTGGACAAGGGAGAGATTGTTGGGCGCGGGACGCATGAGGAGCTCATGCTCAGCAATGCCATTTATCGCGAGATTGCAGAGTCTCAGCTCAATAGCCAGAGTTTGACAGAAAGTGAGGGCTAAGAATGACAGAACAAGGTTTTAAGCGACTGTGGCCTTATCTTAGTCGCTATCGAGGCTCACTCTTTTTAGCTGTTTTCTTTAAGGTCATCAGTATTGTAGCTGGTGTTTTGGAACCCTTTGTTATTGGTTTAGTTATCACAGAGTTGACGCAAAACCTGATTGATATGACGAAAGGTGTCGCTGGTGCAGACATTAACTATCGCTATGTGACCCTAATTTTAGGACTCTATCTGGTGCGTGCCCTCTTCTTTGAAGTCGGTGTTTACCTAGCCAATATCTACATGACCAAGGTGGTGCAAGGTGCGATGCGTGACTTACGCCAAGACCTCAGCTATAAAATCAATCGCTTGCCAGTGGCTTATTTTGACCAGCACCGGTTTGGTGATCTTTTAGGGCGATTTACAACCGATGTAGAGACCGTCTCGAATGCTCTTCAGCAGTCTTTCTTACAGATTGTTAATGCGGTTTTGAGTTTAATTTTGGTCATCTCCATGATGGTCTGGCTCAATAGTCAGCTGGCGCTAGTGGTCATGGTTAGTATGCCCATCACCTACTTGACGGCTCGGTTCTTGTTGAAGCTGTCTCAGCCATACTTCACCGATCAATCCAAAATTTTAGGAGACCTTAACGGGTTTGTTCAGGAGAATCTGACGGGATTCAACATTATCAAGCTCTATGGTCGTGAAGAAGTATCTAGTCGAGATTTTCGCCACATTACCAGCAGCCTGCAGGTAGCTGGCTTCAAGGCTAGTTTTTTATCCAGTCTGATGTTCCTGCTTAACTCTATCTCTGATTTGACCTATGTCGTTCTAGCGCTTTTAGGTGGGCTTCAGGTGTTGGCAGGGCGATTGACCATTGGTAACATGCAGGCCTTTGTTCAGTATGTTTGGCAGATTAGTCAGCCAGTCCAGACCTTAGCGCAGTTGTCGGGACAATTGCAGAGCGCTAAATCATCTTTAGGACGGATTTTTGCTGTTCTTGATGAAAACGAAGAAACGAGCAGTCTCCAAACGGCTGACGAAATCAATTTGACTGGTCAAGTGACCTTTAGTAAGGTTTCTTTCCAATATAGTCCAGACAAGCCCCTCATTCGAGATTTTAATCTGACAGTTGAACCAGGTGAGATGATTGCCATCGTTGGTCCCACGGGTGCAGGAAAGACTACTTTGATTAACCTTCTCATGCGCTTTTATGATGTGACTGCGGGAGCTATTTCCCTAGATGGTAGAGATATCAGAGAACTGGATAGACGGGCGGTGCGCTGCCAGTTCGGGATGGTTTTGCAGGATGCTTGGCTCTATGAAGGGAGCATCAAGGACAATCTACGGTTTGGTAACCTCTCAGCGACCGATGAGGAGCTGGTGGCAGCAGCTCAGGCTGCCAATGTGGACCACTTTATTCGCACCCTACCAGGTGGTTACAAGATGGAAATGAACCAAGAATCCAGCAACATTTCGCTGGGGCAAAAACAGCTCTTGACCATTGCCCGTGCCCTATTGGCAGACCCGAAAATTTTGATTTTGGATGAAGCGACCTCGTCAGTGGACACAAGACTTGAGCTACTTATCCAGCAGGCCATGAAAAAGCTCATGCAGGGGAGAACTAGCTTTGTCATCGCCCACCGCTTGTCAACTATCCGAGAAGCAGATAAGATTTTGGTCCTTAAGGACGGTCAGATTATTGAGCAAGGCACGCATGACAGTTTACTGGCTGACAAAGGCTTCTACTATGAACTCTACCAAAGCCAGTTTGCCAAGACAGATTAAAAAAGGCGTGAGAATGAAATAGTCTAGGAGGCTATTTCATTCTCACGATTTTAATATCTAATAGACAATCCAAGTATTAAAAATACGGTCACACAATCAATTTCTAGTTAAAAAATGCACGGTACAGCGCTCTGACTGCAGCTTTTTCATCGCTTGTTTTAACAACAAACATGACGGAAACCTCACTGGCACCTTGGGAAATCATCACCAAGTTAATCTCCTCTTTAGCTAAAGCAAAAGTAGCAGTGGCTGCAACGCCGACATGATTTTTCATATTTTCGCCAACAATCATAATAATCGACAAATCTCGTTCGATGTCAACATGATCAACTTCTAGTTTTCGCGTTAATTGATCAATGATTTCCTGCTCTTTAATTGGACTGAGTTCACGCTCACGCACAACAACGGATAAATCATCAATCCCTGTTGGCATATGTTCGAATCTGATATTCAAATCTTCAAGAATCTGAAGTACCTTCCGTCCAAATCCAACTTCTCGGTTCATCATGTATTTGGAAATATTGATGCTGACAAATTTATCATCCCCAGAGACCCCAACAACTGGCTGGTCTTTTTTGGGACTCTCCAAGACAATTGTTGTACCAGGATGATCAGGGTTGTTTGTATTTTTGATGACAATAGGGACTTTTCCACGATAGGCTGGAATGAGCGCTTCATCATGTAAAACAGAGAACCCACCGTAGGCCAGCTCGCGCATTTCCCGATAAGTTAACTCCGGAATGGAGTGTGGCTGGTCAACGACACCTGGGTGAGCAGCAAATATCCCATCAACATCAGTGAAGTTTTCGTAAATATCAGCTTTAACCCCTGCTGCAACAATAGCGCCTGTAATATCAGACCCTCCTCGCGAGAAGGTACAGATTTGTCCGTCAACTGTCACACCAAAAAATCCAGGGATAACTAAAATTTCTTCAGAATCACGCAGTTTTTGCAAGGCATTATAGCTTGATGTCAGAAGTTGTGCGTTACCGGGTTCACTGGTGACGATAATGCCAGCTTCTTCTGGGTGAATATACTTAGCATCTAACCCTCTTTGTCTAAAGAAATCAGCAATCAACTTAGCATTGTTGTCTTCTCCAGCAGCTAAAAAAGTATCGTAAAGAAACTCGTTTCCTTCTTTCGGCAGAGTAGCTAGACTGACAATGGCTAATGCGATGTCATCAAGAATTTTGTTAGACAAACCAAGCTCATCAACCATGGCTTTATAGCGGTTGATGATCCAGTTTTGATCAGCCGTCACATCGTGATTAGCGGTATAATTTTTGTAGTATTTAATCAGGGCATCGGTCACTTTTGTGTCATCTGCCGAACGTTTGCCTGGTGCTGAGACAATGACGAAACGTCGTTCATTATCTGATTTAACAATGTTAAAGACTTTTTCTAGTTGCTGGGCAGAAGCAAGAGAGCTGCCACCAAATTTGGCTACTTTCATGAATGGTCCTATTCTTTCTAAAACTTTACCCTAACATTATAGCAAAGACAATAAACTTTGTCAGTAGCTTTACAGTTTTTACTTGCATTTTCAGTTAAATCAGTTATAATAAAGTAAATCGTTTGATTATCAAATGATTTATCTATCTAACTATATAAGGGGATGATAAGGAGATGTTTGAAGAAATTATCTATGAGGTAGCAGATGGTGTTGCCACCCTGACCCTCAATCGCCCTCAAGTCTCTAATGGCTTTAATGTACCCATTTGCGAGGAGATTTTAGCAGCGATTGAGCTAGCCAATCAGGATCAAGCTGTTAAGATTCTTCTGGTCAAGGGTGAGGGAAAGGTGTTCTCCGTTGGTGGGGACTTGGCCGAGATGCAACGGGCTGTGGATGCCGATGATGTGTCATCTTTAGTGAAAATAGCAGAGCTGGTTAACACGATTTCCTTTGCCTTGAAGCGTCTGCCAAAACCAGTGATTATGGCAGTTGATGGCCCAGTGGCTGGTGCAGCCTTTAACATGGTTGTCGCTGCAGATTTTTGCATCGCGACTGAACGAGCGAAGTTTATCCAAGCCTTTGTGAATGTTAATCTAGCACCAGATGCTGGAGGTATTTTCCTCTTGACCCGCTCTTTAGGGATCAACCGAGCCACCCAGCTGGCGATGACGGCAGAAGCTGTAACAGCTGAACGTGGTTTAGACTATGGTTTTGTTTATAAAACTTGCACATCAGATAAGTTAGACAAAACGGTTACGAATCTTATCACAAAATTAAACAGAGCCTCTTTTCAATCCTATGCGGCAATCAAACAGATGATTTGGGCTAGCGAATTTGCAGGTTGGGAAGATTATTCTAAGTTAGAATTGAAATTGCAGTCAGACTTAGCTTACAAAGAAGATTTCAAAGAAGGCGTTCGAGCTTACACTGAAAAACGCCGCCCTCAATTTACAGGAAACTAGTGATGACATTTTTTTCTTGTCAAACAACTTTGGTTGTGATATAATTTGACCATCAAAGTTCTAGCTTTGATAAGATACAGTGGAGGTGTGGTGTGGACTACAATCAAATCAATAGTTACTTAGTAGATATTTTTAACCGTGTTTTGGTTGTAGAGGAGAACAGCCTGAGACAAAGTCAGTTTAAGGATGTTAGTTTAAAGGAAATGCACACCATTGACATTATTGGAACAAACAAGAATGTCACACCATCTGATATTGCAAAAGAGCTGCTCCTAACCCTAGGAACAGTTACCACCAGCCTTAATAAACTGGAAGCAAAAGGGTACATCACACGGACACGTTCGCTGACAGATCGTCGTGTGGTTTACATTAGCCTAACAAGCAAGGGACGCTTGCTGTATAGACTTCACCGTCAGTTCCACAAAAATATGGTGTTAAAGGTATTAGGCGATATGAGCGAGAGCGAGGTCCTAGCGCTTCAAAAAGGTCTAGCTAGCCTTCACCAGTTTCTGGAGGACTTGATGTGATGACCTATGCAAGAATTAGTCAGGTTGCTCACTACGTACCTAGTCAGGTGGTGACCAATGATGATCTCGCAGCAATCATGGATACCAGCGACGACTGGATTGCTAGTCGTACGGGTATTAGAGAGAGGCGGATCAGCCAGACAGAGGACACCAGTCAGTTAGCGACAGCCGTTGCTGAGCAACTGATCCAAAAAGCAGGCTTGACGGCAGAAGAGCTTGATTTTATCATCGTTGCGACCATTACGCCAGACAGCATGATGCCTTCAACAGCAGCTCTCGTTCAGGGAGCTCTTGGAGCTACGCGTGCATTTGCGTTTGATGTTGCGGCAGCTTGCTCAGGTTTCGTCTTTGCCTTATCAACCGCTGAAAAATTAATCCAGTCTGGTCTTTATCAAAAAGGTCTTGTCATTGGGGCGGAGGTCTTTTCTAAGATTTTGGACTGGTCTGATCGTAGCACCGCTGTGCTCTTTGGTGACGGTGCTGGCGGGGTCTTGCTGGAGGCCAGCGATCACCAGTATTTTCTGGCCGAGAGCCTCAATACCGACGGCACCCATGGACAAGCCTTGCAGTCAGGAAAGTCAGGTTTTTCATCGCCTTTTGCGGCAATGGCAGAGCAGGCTGATAGTCGGGTTCAGATGAACGGTCGAGCCATCTTTGATTTTGCTATCAAGACCGTATCAAAAAGCATCCGTCAACTGTTATCCGACAATGACTTATCGGCAGAGGCTGTCGATTACTACCTGCTTCATCAAGCCAACAGTCGCATCATTGACAAGATGGCTCAAAAAATTGGTGCTGATCTAGCTAAATTCCCAGCCAATATGATGAGCTATGGCAATACCAGTGCAGCGTCCATTCCTATCCTGCTCTCCGAGTGCGTCGCCGATGGGCGGATTCGTCTCGATGGTAGCCAAACCGTCCTCTTATCAGGCTTCGGTGGTGGCTTAACCTGGGGTAGTTTACTGATTACAATCTAGTTATCAATGGGTTAGCACCCGTTTATAAAAATATTTTTATCCAAAAAGGAGACCCTATCATGGCAGTATTTGAAAAAGTACAAGAAATTATCGTTGAAGAACTCGGCAAAGATGCTGAAGAAGTCACTCTCATGACAACCTTTGATGAGTTGGACGCTGACTCACTGGATGTGTTCCAAGTTATTTCAGAAATTGAAGATGCGTTTGACATCCAAATCGAAACAGAAGACGGTTTGAACACTGTTGGCGACTTGGTTGCTTACGTTGAAGGCAAAATTTAATTCGTTTCATAAAGAAGCTATCAATATCATTAAAATATAGAAGTTAAGGCTAAATGCTTAGCCTTACTTCTTACCTGAATAGTTTGATAGAAAAAATATTTTTTTATCAAACTTGCTAGGTAAGCAAGAGAAACCTGTCTTGTTTTCCTAGCAGGTTTGCTAAGTTGTAAAAAGGATAAGAACTAAAATGAACACACGTATTACAACATTATTAAACATCAAATACCCTATTTTCCAAGGGGGGATGGCATGGGTGGCAGATGGTGATTTGGCTGGTGCTGTCTCAAATGCTGGTGGTCTGGGCATCATCGGTGGGGGCAACGCTCCAAAAGAGGTTGTTCGTGCCAATATCCAGAAGGTCAAGTCTATTACGGATAAGCCATTTGGGGTCAATATCATGCTCCTATCGCCTTTTGCGGATGACATCGTGGACTTGGTCATCGAAGAGGGTGTCAAGGTCGTGACGACAGGTGCGGGAAATCCTGGTAAGTACATGGAACGCTTGCATGCAGCAGGGGTTATCGTCATTCCAGTGGTACCGTCCGTTGCCCTTGCTAAGCGCATGGAAAAACTGGGTGTGGATGCTGTCATTGCCGAAGGCATGGAAGCAGGAGGCCACATTGGTAAGTTGACGACCATGACCTTGGTGCGTCAGGTTGTCGAAGCGGTGACGATTCCTGTCATTGCAGCAGGTGGTATTGCAGATGGTCACGGTGCGGCGGCAGCCTTTATGCTGGGGGCAGAGGCGGTGCAGGTAGGGACACGCTTTGTTGTGGCGATAGAGTCCAATGCCCACCAAAACTTCAAAGATAAGGTCTTGAAAGCTAAGGACATTGATACGGTGGTGTCGGCTTCTGTTGTCGGGCACCCTGTCCGTGCTATTAAAAATAAGCTGGCGACAGCTTACAGTCAGGCTGAGAAAGATTTCTTAGCGGGTAAAAAGACAGCTGAAGAAATTGAAGAGCTGGGAGCTGGTGCCCTTCGCAATGCGGTGGTTGACGGGGATGTTGACCATGGCTCTGTCATGGCAGGTCAGATTGCAGGGCTCATCAGTAAGGAAGAGACTTGTGAAGAGATTTTGAAGGATATTTACTACGGTGCGGCTGCAGTGATCAAGGAAGAAGCAACGCGTTGGGCAAGTATTGGAGAATAAGATGACAAAAACAGCTTTTTTGTTTGCAGGGCAAGGGGCGCAGTGTCTAGGGATGGCACAGGACTTGTACGAGACCTATCCAATTGTCCGAGAGACCTATGAAGCAGCTAGCCGTGTCTTGGGCTATGATGTGAGGGAACTTATCGATACCGATGAGGTCAAGCTCAATCAGACCCGCTATACCCAGCCAGCCATGCTGGTGACTTCTGTGGCGATTTTCCGTCTCTTGCAGGAGCAGGGATTGGTGGCTGATATGATGGCAGGTCTGTCCTTGGGCGAATACTCAGCCCTTGTGGCAGCAGGCTATCTAGATTTTGAGGAAGCAGTCGCCCTCATCGCCAAGCGTGGGGAGTATATGGAAACAGCAGCTCCTGCTGGCTCAGGCAAGATGGTGGCCGTCCTGAATACGGATGTCGCTGTCATTGAAAAGGCCTGTCAAGCAGTCGCTCACTTGGGTGTGGTCAGTCCTGCCAACTACAACACGCCAGCACAGATTGTCATCGGTGGTGAGGTAGAGGCGGTGGATGCGGCGGTAGAGCTCCTTAAAGAGGAAGGTGTCAAACGCCTGATACCACTGAATGTCTCTGGTCCTTTTCACACGGCACTCCTCAAGCCGGCGTCGGACAAGCTAGCACTTGCTCTAAAAGAAGTGGCCTTTCATGAGGGAACTTGTCCTGTCGTGGGCAATACTGAGGCGGCTATTATGGCGACTACGGACATTCCAAGTCTGTTGACTCGTCAGGTCATGGAGCCTGTACGGTTTTACGAGTCGATTGCTACCATGCAGGCAGCTGGGGTGACCAATTTTATTGAGATTGGTCCGGGCAATGTCTTGTCTGGCTTTATCAAAAAAATGGACAAGACATTAGCTTGTCAATCAATTGAAACATTAACTGATTTAGAAAAATTATTAGAAAATATTGGAGGATAATACTTTGAAATTACAAGGGAAAAATGTGTTTATTACTGGTTCAACACGTGGTATTGGATTGGCTACTGCTCATAAATTTGCCAGTCTGGGTGCCAATGTCGTAATCAACGGTCGTGGGGAGATTCCAGCAGAAACGCTGGCTGCCTTTGAGCCCTACGGTGTCAAGGTGGTGAGCATTTCGGGAGACATTTCCAGTCAAGCGCAGGCCAAGCAAATGGTTGATAGAGCCATCGAAGAGCTGGGAAGTGTGGATATTCTGGTCAACAATGCCGGCATTACCAAGGATGGTCTGGCCATGCGGATGACGGAAGAAGACTTTGACAGCGTCCTCAAAATCAACCTAACAGGGGCCTTCAACATGACTCAAGCTGTCCTAAAACCTATGACAAGGGCACGTGAGGGGGCGATTATCAACCTCTCGAGCGTGGTTGGTCTCGTGGGCAATGCAGGGCAGGCTAATTATGCAGCGTCTAAGGCAGGATTGATTGGCTTGACCAAGTCCATCGCACGGGAAGTGGCAAGTCGCAATGTGCGGGTCAATGCCATTGCCCCAGGCTTTATCGAGTCGGATATGACAGCTGTGTTGGCAGATAAGATTAAAGAGGCGATGCTGGGACAAGTCCCGATGAAACGCTTTGGACAGGCGGAGGAAGTGGCTGATGCGGCAGTCTTTCTGGCTAGTCAAGACTACCTCACCGGTCAAGTGATTGCCATTGATGGCGGCTTGACCATGCAATGAGAGAACAGTTGAGTAGGGGTGTAAAAGCTGATGACATCAGCTAAACAGCCCTGATGATTGTGGCGAGCCTTGCTCGCTCTATCCACAACCTCAAACAGCCATCTTCAGGCTGTTTGAGCTGTGCAACTCACGATTTCTCGCCTTCAAGGCGCAAACATCCTGAAGCACTCAGCCACTGCGTCTCGTTGATGTGACAGTTGTAAAAATCGTACAGTTCAAAAAGGAGAACACCATGACAAAAAACAATCGTGTCGTCGTTACAGGATACGGTATTACTTCCCCAATCGGGAACACGCCAGAAGAATTTTGGAACAGCCTATACACAGGCAAGGTCGGTATTGGCAAGATTAGCAAGTTTGATACGAGCGAATACAGTGTCCATAATGCCGCGGAAATCAAGGATTTCCCTTTTGACAAATACTTTACGAAAAAAGACACCAATCGCTACGATGACTACTCGCTCTATGCTCTCTATGCGGCAGAAGAAGCAGTCACCAATGCAGGCTTGACGCCAGACACGTTAGATAGAGACCGCTTTGGGGTGATTTTGTCGACCGGTATCGGTGGGATTTTGGAAATCGAGCAACAAGTGGAGCGAATGAACACCAAGGGTCCCAAGCGGATTCGCCCGATGGCTCTGCCAAAAGCCCTGCCAAACATGGCAGCAGGAAATATCGCCATGCGATTTGGTGCCAATGGGGTCTGCAAGTGTGTGATTACGGCCTGTGCATCGTCCAATGATGCCTTGGGGGATGCTTTTCGTGAAATTAAATTCGGCTTCCAAGATGTCATGCTGGCTGGTGGTTCAGAAGCAGCCATTACGCCATTTGCCATCGGTGGTTTCCAGGCCTTGACCGCTATGTCCACGACCGAAGACCCGCTTCGCGCGTCGATTCCTTTTGACAAGGACCGAAATGGCTTTGTCATGGGTGAAGGTGCAGGTGTTCTGGTCTTGGAAAGTCTGGAACATGCCCAAAAACGTGGGGCTACAATCTTGGCGGAAATCGTGGGTTATGGCAATACCTGCGATGCCCACCACATGACCTCGCCGAATCCAGAAGGTTTGGGGGCTATTAAAGCTATGAAGTTGGCGCTTGCAGAAGCAGGCATCGAGCCAGCAGATGTGGACTACATCAACGCCCACGGGACTTCTACTCCTGCCAATGAGAAGGGCGAGAGCGGCGCGATCGTTTCTGTCTTTGGAACCAATACGCCTGTGTCCTCAACCAAGTCCTTTACAGGTCATTTGTTGGGAGCTGCGGGTGCGGTGGAAGCTATCGCTGTTATCGAAGCGATGAAACATGCCCATGCGCCGAAAACGGCTGGTACGACAGAAGTATCTGACTACATTGAGGCGGATGTCATCTATGGACAAGGTCGAGATATGGCTATTCGCTATGCCATTTCCAATACCTTTGGCTTTGGTGGTCACAATGCAGTCATTGCATTTAAGAAATGGGAGGGCTAATGGAATTAGCAGCAATTAAAGACTTAATGGCACAGTTTGACAGCTCAAGTCTCCGTGAATTTTCTTATAAAAATGGCAGCGATGAGCTTGCCTTTAGTAAAAATGAAGGCAGCGCTTTGGCTGTGGCACCAGCTGCTCAGCCTACGGTGGCGAATGCTGCCCCCCAAGCGCAAACGCCAGTCGTTCCCCTAGATGAGCCTGCGACTGCTAGCTCTGCCATTGTCCCAACAGCACAAGCCGAAGGGGAAGTGGTGGAGAGCCCGCTCGTCGGTGTGGCCTACCTGTCGCCCGCTCCAGACAAGCCAGCCTTTGTGGCCGTCGGGGACAGTGTGAGGAAGGGACAGACCCTGATGATCATCGAGGCCATGAAGGTGATGAATGAAGTGCCAGCTCCACGTGATGGGGTTGTCACAGAGATCTTGGTGGCCAATGAAGCGGTCATCGAATTTGGACAAGGATTGGTGCGCATCAAATGATGGATATAAACCAGATTAAAGAGGCGCTGCCTCACCGCTACCCGATGCTCTTGGTGGATCGGGTGCTGGAGATGACAAACGATACGATTGTCGCATTGAAAAACGTGACCATCAATGAACCCTTTTTCAATGGGCATTTTCCCCAATATCCAGTCATGCCGGGTGTCCTCATCATGGAAGCCTTGGCGCAGACCGCAGGTGTTTTGGAGTTGTCCAAGCCTGAAAACAAGGGCAAGTTGGTCTTTTATGCGGGCATGGACAAGGTCAAATTCAAAAAACAAGTCGTTCCTGGAGATCAGCTCGTCATGACAGCGACCTTTGTCAAACGCCGTGGCACGATTGCAGTCGTTGAAGCCAAAGCCGAAGTCGATGGCAAGCTGGCAGCGAGCGGGACGCTGACCTTTGCGATTGGGGCTTAAACAGTCCAGTGGACTGTTTAAGGTTCGAGCCTGAAAATCAGAAAGCGAGAATACAGAAATCGCTAACGCAGAGCGTTCGATGTTGTTGTCCTATCCCCGCAAGACTTCCAGAGTCAGTTAAGTGACTCTGGAAGGTTCGAGTCTGAAAATCGGAAAAGGAGCAGGTTGGTCACAAGCCTAGCGAAGTGAACGACCCAACAGCTACTGCGATAGAAAAGTTTTCATTGGAATCGTTTAGTTAAGGGAAATCCCTTTGCGAAACTGCCATAAAGAGAGAAAAGTATGTTCAAAAAAATCTTAATCGCCAACCGTGGCGAAATTGCGGTACGGATTATTCGTGCAGCGAGAGAATTGGGAATTGAAACGGTGGCGATTTATTCGCAGGCGGATAAAGACGCCCTTCATGTGCTCTTGGCAGATGAGGCGATTTGTGTCGGACCTGCCAAATCGATCGACTCCTATCTGAATATCAATGCAGTGTTATCTGCTGCAGTTGTGACAGGTGCAGAAGCCATTCACCCCGGGTTTGGATTTTTAAGTGAAAATTCCAAGTTTGCGACCATGTGTGAAGAGGTAGGCATTCAGTTTATTGGTCCATCTGGTGCCGTCATGGATACCATGGGGGATAAGATCAATGCCCGTTCCGAGATGATCAAGGCTGGTGTTCCTGTCATTCCTGGTTCAGATGGAGAGGTCTTCTCTGCTGAGGAGGCGCTAGCCATTGCGGAGAAAATCGGCTATCCAGTCATGCTCAAGGCGTCAGCTGGTGGTGGCGGCAAAGGGATTCGTAAGGTCGAAAAGGCTCAAGATCTTGTTCCTGCCTTTGAGTCAGCCTCGTCAGAAGCCAAGGCAGCGTTTGGCAATGGTGCCATGTATTTGGAGAAAGTGGTCTATCCAGCTCGTCACATTGAGGTTCAAATCCTCGCAGACAAGCAAGGGCAGGTGATTCACTTGGGCGAGCGGGACTGTTCGCTCCAGCGAAACAATCAGAAAGTCCTTGAAGAAGCGCCGTCTATTGCGATTGGACAAACCATGCGCCACAAGATTGGGCAGGCAGCAGTGCGTGCAGCTCAGTCCGTTGGTTATGAAAATGCAGGAACGATCGAGTTTCTCTTAGACGAAGCTAAGGGTGAGTTTTACTTCATGGAGATGAATACCCGTGTCCAAGTCGAGCACCCCGTGACGGAATTTGTGACAGGTGTAGACATCGTCAAGGAGCAAATCCGCATCGCAGCAGGACTGCCGTTATCGGTGACCCAAGAGGAGGTCGCCATCACAGGTCATGCCATTGAATGCCGTATCAATGCTGAAAATCCAGCCTTCAACTTTGCACCGAGCCCTGGTAAGATTCGCAATCTCTACCTGCCCAGTGGTGGTGTGGGCTTGCGGGTTGACTCAGCTGTTTACCCCGGCTATACCATTCCGCCTTACTATGACAGCATGATTGCCAAGGTCATCGTGCATGGGGCCAATCGGTTTGAAGCTCTGATGAAGATGCAGCGGGCCCTCTATGAGCTGGAGATTGAAGGGGTTGTGACCAATACAGACTTTCAGCTGGACTTGATTGCGGACAAGCGAGTAGTGGCAGGGGATTATGACACCGCCTACTTGATGGAAGAATTTTTACCGCATTACCAAGCCACTCATGACTAAAATAGGAAGATACACACGAGAAGAGAGTGGGACAAAAATCGGTAATTTCGAAGAAATTCGATCTTTTCGTCCCACCTCCGCACAGTTGACTAGGACTGTAAAAGCTGATTTATCAGCGAATTAGAGGCCAGTCAACCACTGCGTCTTGTACAATAAACAATATAGTGTTAAGAGGCCAGGACTTTTGTCTCGACTGCCTCTCTGCTAAAAAGGAGGAAGAATGGCTTTATTTTCACGAAAAGAAAAATATATCCGTATCAACCCCAATCGCTTTGCCCGAGAAGTCCGTCCACAGGTCAAGCCTGAGGTGCCAGACGAACTCTTTTCCAAGTGCCCTGCCTGCAAGCAGACCATTTATCAGAAGGATTTAGGGCTAGAAAAGACTTGTCCATCTTGTCAGTATAACTTTCGGATTACAGCGCACGATCGCTTGACCCTGACAGTGGATGAGGGGAGTTTTGAGGAACTGTTTACAGGGATTGAGACCAAGAATCCTTTGGACTTCCCTCACTATATGGAAAAATTACAGGCAACCCGTGAAAAGACTGGTCTGGATGAGGCAGTGATGACAGGGACCGCTATGATTGAGGGACAGAAAGTGGCACTGGGAATCATGGATTCTCACTTTATCATGGCGTCCATGGGGACGGTCGTGGGTGAGAAAATTACCCGTCTGTTTGAGCATGCGACGCAAGAATGCTTACCAGTCGTCCTCTTTACGGCTTCTGGAGGAGCTAGAATGCAAGAGGGGATTATGTCCCTCATGCAGATGGCCAAGATTTCAGCTGCTGTCAAACGCCATTCCAATGCAGGGCTCTTTTACCTGACGATTCTAACAGATCCGACCACAGGTGGGGTCACAGCCAGCTTTGCCATGGAAGGGGACATCATCTTAGCCGAACCGCAGACCTTGATTGGCTTTGCAGGACGGCGTGTCATTGAAAGTACTGTACGGGAAACGCTACCCGATGATTTCCAAAAGGCAGAGTTTCTCTTGGAGCATGGTTTTGTCGATGCGATCGTCAAGCGGCAGCACCTGCGTGAGACCATCGGTCGCTTAATTAGTCTACATGGAGGTGTGCGATGAGTGACATCGGAAACATCATCAAGCAGGCCAGAGACCAAGCTCGCTTGACCGCTCTGGATTACGCTGAGCTCTTGCTGGATGATTTTATGGAGCTGCATGGTGATCGGCATTTCAGAGATGATGGGGCGATTGTTGGAGGTGTCGGTCGATTGGCAGGTCAGCCTGTGACCTTGATTGGTATCCAAAAAGGAAGAAACCTTCAGGACAATCTGGACCGTAATTTTGGCCAACCTAGTCCAGAGGGTTACCGCAAGGCCCTGCGTCTTATGAAGCAGGCGGAGAAATTTGGTCGCCCTGTCATTACCTTTATCAATACTGCGGGAGCTTATCCAGGTGTCGGAGCAGAAGAGCGTGGACAGGGAGAAGCTATTGCCCGCAATCTCATGGAGATGAGTGACCTAAAAGTGCCGATTATCGCCATCATCATCGGTGAGGGTGGATCTGGTGGAGCTTTGGCTCTAGCAGTGGCGGACAAGGTTTGGATGCTGGAGCATTCTATGTATGCGGTGCTTTCGCCAGAAGGCTTTGCTTCTATTCTCTGGAAAGATGGCAGCCGTGCCATGGAGGCGGCTGAGCTTATGAAAATCACCTCTTATGAGCTGCTCAAGCTGGATGTCGTGGATAAGGTTATCCCCGAATATGGGCAATTTACAAATGAAGTTGTCGCTACACTGAAAAGTGAATTGATTAAGGAACTTGACCACTTACGCCAACTGCCGTTAGAAGAGTTATTAGAAGCCCGTTACCAACGGTTTAGAAAATATTGATTTTTTGGGCAATAGGTGTTGCTATTCTGTTAAAAAGATGATAGAATTAACCCATCAGAGGTGTTTTGAGAAAACAACTGTACAGAAAGTGGTGAGGCTGAGAAATCCGCGAGTTGGTCAAAACTGGTTGCTGATGTCTAAAACTGAACAAACAAAGTTGCGGGTACAAGCCCGAATTTGGGTGGTACCGCGGAAATCGTAACAGAACTTCGTCCCTATCTAGCGCAAGCTGGATGGGGATTTTCCATATCTCTTAGTGAGTGCCAGTTGCATAGCAACTGAGCAGAGTTTAGAGATATGGATGCAGTTTGAACGGAGTGAAAACTGTAAACTGATGAATTTGGAACCGATATTAATCTAGAAAAGGAGAATTGTGATGGATTTAAATCAATTAGATATTGTTGTCAGTCATGTTAGTCAATCTAGTGAACAGTTGGAGAGATTGCTTGGTCTTGTAGCAGATTATAAAGATGAGCATTTTGCTAAGTTCACTGTCGGTAGCCATTGTCTGATGCTATCGGATAAAGCGATTATCCCATTGGAGCAGTTCCAATCTGGTATTATTCTGCACATTCAAATAGAAGATGTAGATGTGAAATATCAGGTCCTTCAAGAATCGGGAGAGATGATTCTGAATCCACCAACGAGGACTGACTGGGGGACATATTCCCTAATTGTTCAAGGTCCTGAAGGTATTGTCCTAGATTTCTATCAACTCCAGGAGAACTAACATGAGCAACAATCACAATACTGAAGAAAAAATCAGTCTGCCGAATCTTGAGACTGACCGACTTTACCTGCGAGAACGCACCGTTGCAGATGCAGAAGCGGTGTTCGAATATGCTAGCTTACCAGAGGTCTCCTGGCCAGCAGGTTTTCCACCTGTCAAAACAGTTGAAGATGAAGTGTATTACTTAGAGCATGTTCTGACGAAACGTAATGCAGACCATCATTTGCCATCGGGCTATGGGATTTGCCTCAAAGGGACAGATAAGGTTATCGGCTCTGTTGATTTTAACCTGCGCCATGCGGATGATGTCCTAGAAATGGGCTATACTCTACATCCGGATTTTTGGCAAAAAGGCCTTATGACCGAAGCTTGTCACGCTTTTTTGGAAGCCGGATTTACACTTCTCAAGCTTCATAAGATTGAAATTGCGTGTTATGATCACAACCAAGCTAGTCGAAAATTGGCTGAAAAGCTTGGTTTTACCTTAGAAGCAACCATCCGTGACCGTAAGGATGCCCAAGGGAATCGCTGTGCTAGCCTCCGCTATGGCTTGCTGAAGAGTGAGTGGGAGAAAAATGTGCCATTGAACTAAACTTAGAGTATCAAACTTAGTTTGGGAAGGAGGAAGTCCTGATGAATGAATTGCAGTTCCTGATTTATACTGCTGAACAGTTGCAGGAGACCGTCCAGGTCATTATTCGTGGAGAGACGATTTGGGTCAGTCCAAAAGAGATGAGTCGGCTGTTTGGTATGGGAGTGCCTGCTATTAACAAGCATCTCAAGCATATTTTTGAAGAAGGTGAGCTGGATGAGCAGGCAACTATTTCCAAAATGGAAATAGTTCAAACTGAAGGCAATCGAGAGGTTCTGCGTCAGCTGATTTTCTAGATGCAGGCTATCACCGCTGCCGAACAGGGCTGAATCACCTAGCCTTCTACGGTGGCAGTCGTGAGCAGATTGACCAACTCAGGCAGGATTTGATGACCAGAGGAGTCAAACTCCTCTACGATGACCGCTACCCCTACGCAGGAGGAGACAGTCACTACGCCCTCTACTGTGAAGACCCTGATGGAGTCAAAGTGGAGGTGGTGGGGGAAGGAGGAAAAGAAGAAAAATGAGAAGAACAAAACTAGCAATTATTTCAATTCTCGCTTTTATAATCTTTCTTATTTTACTACCATTGCTAGCAGAAATGAATATCATGGGGGTGTTGTTTAAATATTTAAAGCTATATTTTTCATCAGATAGCAACAAAGATTATTTTGAAGTTGTCTTATCAGCAATTGCAATTTTTACAACCTTTATTCTATTTGATTGGCAAAATACAATAGAATCACATAATAAACAGCTCGAACGAAAAGAAGAGAAAGAGAAACAAGAGAAACTATACTTAGAACAGCGAGAACGAGAACGTGCATTTTTACGACCGTTATTTTTGGCGGAGTTACAAAGAAAAAATTCAGCAATTAGATTATTCATTAGGGAAAGTGCCCCCCTTACTAACATTACAATTTACTATCAAAACATAGCAAACGAAAATTTTCAAGAGAAATTTGTTGGGAATGCTGTTTCTGGAGATTGTATTTTTAGATTCGATTCGGATAAACTTGAGTCAGCAATCATTGAGTGTAGAACTTACCTAGATGAAAATATTTATTTTCAATATCACGTTGGAAACAATTTGCTTCACTACAGAATAGTTGATGGAGAAGATTTAAATTATATCAGGGAGATACTAAAAAGACGTATTTTAAATGATAGTATTGAAAATAACTTGAGTCATATGATAGAAATATATAATATTCAATTGCAACATTCAGTCTATGAATCACTTTTTTTCAATAAATTTATAGATTTTTTCTCAAGTCACACGCAATATTGGATAACGTCAAAAGAAGATAAACTGTTTAAATTATCTGTGATACTTGGAGAAAATAATATTGAAACCTCCTTGAGTCGTTCCATTGGTTTAGATAGTAAAGAAGACTATGCCCAAACTCCAGAGATATTTTTTGAATTATTGGAGGTAATAAATAAGTATTTAAAAGATTGCTGGTATACGAGTTGTGAGGAAGCTGAACAAGAGCGAGACTATTTCATAAGCAATATAAGAAACTACCAGGGAACAGAAATAGGAAGCTATATTGAGCGATTTGAAAATGAAATGATTAATCGCGAACTGATGACTCAATACATAGATGATTTAATAATGTATTTGCAAAACAGTAAAAAATGGTTGATTTTCCTCTTAGGTGTGTTGAAGTCTATTTAAAAAGGTATGTGTCTATTTCTAAAGAAAGATTGGGATATCCAAATGAAATTGAACATGTTAAAGAACAAATTAGGAATGACTTGAGAAAAGTGTTTAGTAAATATATTTAAAAAAAGGCAATGAATAAAAGAAAGGATCACCCCATGTCAAAAGAATTATCACCAAAATACAATCCAGCTGAGGTAGAGGCTGGTCGCTACGCTAAATGGCTTGAGGCCGATGTCTTCGCACCGTCTGGTGACGAGACAGCCAAGCCCTATTCTATCGTGATTCCACCGCCAAACGTGACGGGTAAATTGCACCTTGGGCACGCTTGGGACACGACCTTGCAGGACATCATTATCCGCCAGAAGCGCATGCAGGGCTATGATGCCCTCTGGCTACCTGGCATGGACCACGCAGGGATTGCCACCCAAGCCAAGGTGGAGGAGCGCCTGCGGGAGCAGGGCATTTCGCGCTATGCCCTCGGTCGTGAGAAGTTTTTAGAAAAGGTCTGGGAGTGGAAGGAAGAGTACGCCACCACTATCCGCGAGCAGTGGGGCAAGCTGGGCTTGTCCTTGGACTACCAGCGTGACCGCTTTACGCTGGACGAGGGCTTGTCAAAAGCCGTGCGCAAGGTCTTTGTCGACCTCTACAAGAAAGGCCTCATCTACCGCGGTGAGTTCATCATCAACTGGGACCCAGCCGCTCGTACCGCCCTATCCGATATCGAGGTGATTCACAAGGACGTGGAGGGAGCCTTCTACCACATGACCTATATGCTGGAAGATGGCTCGCGCGGTCTAGAAGTAGCGACCACACGACCAGAAACCATGTTTGGTGATGTGGCAGTTGCTGTCAACCCAGAAGACCCACGCTACAGGGACTTGATTGGCAAAAACGTTATCTTACCAATCATCAACAAAGCAATCCCAATCGTGGCTGACGAACATGCCGATCCAGAATTCGGAACAGGGGTGGTCAAAATCACGCCAGCCCATGACCCGAATGACTTCCTCGTTGGGCAACGCCATGATTTGCCACAAGTCAATGTCATGAACGATGATGGCACCATGAACGAATTGGCGGCTGAATTTGCTGGCATGGATCGCTTTGAAGCCCGCCAGGCAGTCGTTGCCAAACTAGAAGAGCTTGGTAGCTTGGTCAAAATCGAAAAACGGGTGCACTCCGTAGGACACTCTGAGCGTTCAGGTGCCGTCGTTGAACCCCGCTTGTCCACCCAATGGTTTGTCAAGATGGACGAGCTGGCCAAACGGGCGATTAGCAACCAAGAGACTGATGATAAGGTTGATTTCTACCCACCACGCTTTAATGATACCTTCCTCCAATGGATGGAAAATGTCCATGACTGGGTGATTTCACGCCAGCTTTGGTGGGGACACCAGATTCCTGCTTGGTACAATGAAGCTGGTGAGATGTATGTTGGCGAAGAAGCCCCAGCAGGTGAGGGCTGGGTGCAGGACGAGGACGTGCTGGACACTTGGTTTAGCTCTGCCCTTTGGCCATTCTCCACGATGGGCTGGCCAGATACGGACAGTCATGACTTTAACCGATACTTCCCAACCTCAACCCTTGTTACAGGCTACGACATCATCTTCTTCTGGGTGTCTCGCATGATTTTCCAATCGCTGGAATTTACTGACCGCCGCCCATTCAAGAATGTCCTCATCCACGGTCTCATCCGTGACGAGCAGGGGCGTAAGATGTCCAAGTCTTTGGGCAACGGGATTGATCCAATGGATGTTATCGACCAGTACGGTGCAGACGCCCTGCGTTGGTTCCTTTCAAACGGCTCTGCCCCAGGTCAAGATGTTCGCTTCAGCTACGAGAAGATGGATGCTTCTTGGAACTTCATCAACAAAATCTGGAACATTTCCCGCTATATCCTCATGAATCGTGAGGGGTTGACCCTTGAGGAGGCACGTGCCAATGTGCAGAAGGTCGCTAAGAGCCAAGCTGGCAACGTGACCGACCGCTGGATTCTCCACAACCTCAATGAGACCATTGCCAAAGTCACAGACACCTTTGAGAAGTTTGAGTTCGGTATCGCTGGACACCATCTCTACAACTTCATCTGGGAAGACTTTGCCAACTGGTATGTCGAGCTGACTAAGGAGGTCCTCTACAGCGACGATGAGGCAGAAAAAGCCATCACCCGCTCCGTCCTCCTCTACACCCTTGACGCCATTTTACGCCTGCTCCATCCGATTATGCCGTTTGTGACCGAGGAGATTTTTGGGCAGCTTTCTGATAGCAGTATCGTGGTAGCCGCTTATCCAGTGGTGGATGCTTCTTTTGCCAATAGCAGAGCTGCGACAGAGGTCGAGAGCCTGAAAGATCTGATTCGTGCGGTTCGTAACGCCCGTGCTGAGGTCAATGTCGCCCCAAGCAAGCCGATTACCCTCCTGATTAAGACCGCAGACAGCGAGCTAGAAGCCTTCTTTAAAGCCAATATCAACTACATCACCCGCTTCACCAACCCAGAGAAGCTGGAGATTGGCGCAGCTATTGCTGCTCCAGAACTGGCTATGTCAGCTGTCATCACAGGCGCTGAAATCTTCCTGCCGCTAGCAGACCTTCTCAATGTCGAAGAAGAGCTAGACCGCCTCCACAAAGAGCTGACCAAATGGCAGAAAGAACTGGACATGGTGACCAAGAAACTCGCTAACGAGAAATTCATCGCCAACGCCAAACCAGACATCGTCCAAAAAGAACAAGACAAACAAACCGACTACCAAACCAAATACGATGCGACTAAGCAGAGGATTGTGGAGATGGAGAAGTTGGGGAGATAAGTCAATATAAATCAAATACCCAGCCTGAAAAGGTTGGGTTTTGTGGTATAATAGAAAATAATAAAACATTAGAGAAATAGTGCGAATTAATGAAAAAATTTCAAGTTTTTACTCCTGTACAGTATGTTAATATTATGTTGGATGAAGCAGGATATTTTGGGAAAAATATTCTTAAAAAAAATTTTTTAGAAAATTCTGTAGGTGACGGTAATATTTTATTACAAGCTGTTAAACGTTATATTAGTGAAGGAATCAATAGTGGATATGATTTAAGTTTGATAAAAACTGATTTAGAAACACTTTTTGTCGCCTTTGAGATAGATAAAGATGTAATAAAAAAATGTGTAAACCGACTTAATGAAGTGACAGAAGAACTTGGTATATTTAATGTTAAGTGGGATATACGTAATGAAGATTATCTGAAATCAGATATATACCAAAAGTTTGATTTTATTATTGGTAATCCACCATATATAACTTACCAAGAATTAGAAATAGATAATCGCAATTATTTAAGACAGAATTTTATCTCCTGCGGTAGAGGAAAATTCGATTATTGTTATGCTTTTATAGAAAAAAGTTTAAATAATTTATCAACTAAAAATGGAAAGATGGCTTATTTAATTCCTAATAGTATATTTAAAAATGTTTTTGCGGCGAATCTCAGAAAAATAATGATAGATAATATTGTTAAAATCATGGATTACAAACATACCCATATATTTGGAAAAGTACTAACATCATCATCGATTATTATATTTGATAACACTGAATATAGAACAATTATAGATTATGTAGATATTGATAATAAGAGGAATTTAGAAATTGATAAAGGGAGGTTGCAAGATAAGTGGTACTTTACAAAATATAATGCCCAATTGAATGAGAATAATATAATTTTTGGAGATTTATTTAAAATTGCAAATAGTGTGGCAACACTAGCAAATAAAGTTTTCATTGTACCAGAAGAAATCAATTTAGAAAAAGAAGTTATTAGGCCTGCTGTTAGTCCTAGAAAACTTGCAAATCAAATAACTGAAAGAATAATTTTTCCTTATAAATATGAAGATGGGGAACTAAAAAAATACATACCAAAAGAATTTACAGAGAGCTTTCCACTAGTGACTAAATATCTAAAAAAGCATAGAGATATCTTAAAAAATAGAAAAGCTGATGGCGAGTGGTTTGAATATGGAAGGTCTCAGGGGTTGAGATTTTTTAATCAACCAAAATTAATGATTTCTTCAGTGATAACAACATCAGTCAAAGTATATGAATTAGATTCAAATACCATACCGTATTCAGGATTTTATATTATTCCTAAAGGAAATGTTGGGTTAGAAATTGCAAAGAAAATATTGGAATCTGAAGAGTTTTATAACTATATTGAATCCAGAGCGATTAATGCGAGTGGACGTTCAATTAGAATATCAGTTAACGATGTAAGAAGTTACCCCATAAAATATAAGGAGGGGGATTTATGGTAGAAGTAAGTTTTAAATCGACAACAAGAACTGTTAATCTCTTAGGTAGGGATAATGTACTCGATTATCGCAGTGCAATACTAGAACTTGTAAAGAATAGTTATGATGCTTTTTCTCCTAGGGTAGATATACGTTTTATAGGTGAAAAGAGAATAGTTGATAAAAAAGAAGACACTCTCGCAACATCAATAGAAATCGTTGACTATGGGATAGGAATGGACTTAGAGAAGATTATTGATGTATTTTTTACTCTAGGTACAGATGACAAAACATATACTACACTAGTGAAGTATCAAAATTTAGAGCGTACTATGAATGGTTCAATGGGGATTGGTAGGCTATCTCTTGGACGTTTAGGAAATAGAACAACTGTTATTACATCAAATGGAGAAACTGCCTATAAATTTGCGATAGATTGGAGCTTGTTTTCGACTGGCGAACCTCTAGATACTATTAAAGTTAATATTGAAGAACTGACATTGCAAGAATTTTCATTAGAGTTTTTGAATAGAAATCTTGAAAATGTTGAGTCTAGAGGAACAATTTTGATTTCTGAAGAACTTAATGATGATTGGCTTTTATCTGATAGATTATTAGCTGAAACAAATTACTATTTTTTGAAACAAACGTTAAATAAATTAAAAAATCCTCTAAAACTTGAAAAATCTGGAGAATTCCAGATAAAGTTAAACTATTTAGGTGAAGAAGAAAGTATAGAACCGTCAATAAACGATATATCAACAGATGCTGAAATTATATTTAGTTATTCAGATGATAGTGATATGCTAATTCTTGAAGGTTATTTTGATGAAGTGGATATTAGTCAATTCCCTCCTGATTTTCTTGTAGCTAAATTCAATGAATTAAAGCCCTATATATTGAATGAAGATGGGAGTAAGAGAGATAGATACTATTTTAGTAAGGAATATAAAATCTCAGAGTATATTCCTGACGATATTCCCGATAATGCAATAGGAGATTTTGATGGTGTACTATATTTCACTAAAAAGAAAGGTGCTGGCACAAATTATCCATTTATAAAAGGTAAAATCACAACTAACTCTATCGAAATAGAACCAGGAATCTTATTGTATCGTGACGGATTCAGAATTAGACCCTATGGTGAAATTGATACTATCGGATTCGATTGGTTAGGTATTGAGACTGAAAGGGTAAAAAACCCTGCAGGGGTTGGGCGTAGTAAGTACTTGATGCAGGCAAATCAATTGAGTGGTTATGTGAATATTACTAAAGAAAAAAATGGTGGTTTTGAGGATCAATCTAACCGTGAGGGAATTAAGAAAAGTAAAGAATTTACCTATTTATCAAATGTTCTTCTTAGAATTATACATGATTTTTCTTCCATTCGTTCGGACTTAGTTGCTCTCTATAATGATTTTTTAAAAGAAAAAGCAGATGTAAAGTATTACAGTGAGGCTGGTAAAAAGACAAAAAGAAAACTGGATAAGCTTATAAAAAAGCACGAAGGTAATAGAGAAAAGCTTTTTGAAGATAAAGAGTTTAAAAACTTATACTCTAAACCAGAAACCTTGTTTGAGTTGTACTCATTACAAGATTCTACAGAAGAAGAAAATAGTGTATTGGTAACTGAGAGTGATACGTTAAGAACAATGGCAACTCAAGGGATTGTGATGTCAACCTTTGCTCATCAAATAAAAAATGATAAGAAATTTTTTAAGAATTTGCCGCGTACGTTGGAAGATATAGGAGATTATTACTCTAAGCAATTTTGTTTTGATTTTCAAAAATTTAAAGTACCATATAATCTCTATAAGTTATCAAATGTTATAATAGATAAGACCGCAAATATCCTAGGATTCATAGATAGTAGTGTCAATAACCCTACCAGGGATAAAACAGAGAGAATTAACTTAGCCGATTATATTTTTAAAACTTATATGTGGTGGGATAGTTCTGTTAGAGATAATGTTAATGAATACAAATACCTAATTAATGGTAAAGCAGAATTGGATTTACTATCAGATGATATAAGAAATATTTATGTTCAGGCAAGTAGAACACAGTTGGATAGTATTTTTTTAAATTTAATTACAAATTCCTATAAGAGTTTTAAGGAAGGAAAAATCAAAAACAGAGTAATTAATATTACTATATCAATGATTAATGAAAAAACAGTTGAAATATTATATGAAGATACTGGACAAGGTTTGAGTAGAGAAATTGATAATGTGGATAAGATTTTTGAACCTTATAAAAAATATCCGTATAAATCGAATGGAACCGGTATGGGGATGTGGATACTGTCTTCTGTTGTAAGTAAGTTAAAAGGTAGTAAAGAAATACTATCTAGAATTGGAGAACGAGGTTTTAGAATGAAAATAGTGCTTAGAGGAGGAAATAAATAGTATGTCAGTAGAAAAAACTGTTTATTATATTGACGACGAAGAAGCCTCGGCATATAGTATGCATGAATTATTAGGGGAGTTCAGTAAAAAAGGGTACGATGTGGAGTTTTTACATCTTAAGGGCACAGAAGAAGAATTTTTACGTGAATTAGAAGAAAAAAATGGGGTAGGTATTATTCTGGATTATGAACTATCTGAAAGCGGAATCTATGCAGATGCTACTGAACTTTGGAAAAAAATCAAGCGACAGAACCCGACATATCCATTATGTATATATACTTCTCATATAGATGATGTTAGAATTAGTTCAGATGTGGAAAAATCTTTTCCTAAGGATGATAAGATAGCATTTGAAGTTATTGAAGAGATGTTAGAATATATGGATAATCAAATACAACAAGGATTGCAAAATATAAATACATTGGAGAGAGTAAATAAAGGCTTGAAAACGGATGGTTCTTTCTCTATTGAGGTGATGAATAATGAGATTGACATAGAGAATCAATTTTCTATAAGCCAGAAATCTCGAGTTGAATCAGACAATAATACTAAGTTAAATGAATTAATTGAAAAAGCTTACAATATTATTGATAGTTATACTGATAAAATTTAGGAGCATTTTGTGTCATATATCAGAAATTTGTATAAAACAGATTATAGAGCATTTATTAAACTTCCTGTGAGGAGGAAAAATGTTACAGAAAAATATTCAGATTTTGCTCAACGTGTTACTTTAAAGAATTATTTACAAGAAGATTTTTATCATAAATGCATTTATTGTGGCTGGAGTTCGTCTAAATATGGTGGAGAAGTCTTCCATATTGAGCACATTAAGAGTAAAGATATCTATCCGGAGCTTAAAGATAATTATGATAATTTAGCTTTAAGCTGTTCAATTTGCAATACGAGCAAAGGTAAAAAAGAATTTCCGAATGAATTAGATCCAATAAGTGAAAAATTTCAGAGCCTATTCTATAGAAATAAGATGGGAGCTATTGTTGTTAACAATTTGTTGGAAGAAGTAGATAAAGAATTATCAAGTCAATGTCTAGATATTATCGGATTGTATAAGGAACTGTACAAATTGGACTATATTTATGACTCATTGGAATTGATTAAAGATAATTTGTGTTTGACACGTGAGTGCTCACCGTTAATTTATGATGTTTTAGAAATATTAGAATTTATAGATAAGAATTACATAAGACGAACTAGCACTAAAATATAGTAAAATCAGAGTAGAAAAAAGGTACTTACAGGACAAACTCTGTAAGTTCTTTCCCAGCGAAGAAGCACACGATTGCGGCATTTTTCTCTGGTGTTGGTAGGATTGATTTGGGCTTTGAACAGATCGACGAGTTCAGGGAGGTGTATGCCAACTAGTTTGATACGTATACTAGACAGATTTATCAATAAAATTATCAGATGCTCATCTGGATATACGAGATATTCATGCTGTATTAGCGGAAGTTATTGATGTAATTGCTGTTGATTCCCCTTTCCGAGCTTTCAGTATTGTTGCTTATTGTAGGGAAGGTAAGGGTGGCGTGGAGAATTATTTTTTGAATTGCTTCGTATGATTCACGCTAAAAAGCCAAAGGCAATCTTTGTGGAAAATGTAAAAAATATAGTTTCTCACGCCTACGACAATACTTTTAAAGGATTCGTGAAGCTCTTATAGATAATAAATCAAAGATATGCGCCTTAGTAAATTCAAGGGTAGTGTCATTGGTATTGAATTCATTTGGATAGATACGGATAATCCACCAGCAGATGCTATCAGTTAGATTTCAGCCGAATAAGATCAGTTATAATCTTGTTTATATAAGCCCATTTATTTCAGGAGGACAACATGTCATTTGCACAATTTGAACCTAGTCGCAATGTGGAAGATTTTCACTTATCAGGTTTTGCCTACTATGATGGGCTTGATGTCGTTGGTGAGCTCACTCCAGGAACGTTGGTTGAGCTTCGGGCTGAACCTACAAATCCCTACGACTATGAGGCGGTAGCGATTTTTTACCAAGGCAAGAAGTTGGGCTATATTCCCAAGGATCGCAACACCTTGATTAGCCGGATGATGTTTTATGGTCACGGTGAGATTTTAGAAGCACGTATCCAGATGGTTGATTTGACCGTTCATCCCGAGCGTCAACTGCGTGTGGTGGTGAAATTTAAGGATAATCGTTAAGCATCCCAGCTTATTATTTCTTAATTGACGACAGCAGCTGAACAAACTCAAAAAATTGAACTGTACAGAAAACTATCGCTAACTGTTAGTAAAGATAAAAAATACATGCTTTTTATCTTTTTTTTTGGTAGAATGGTGGTATCAATGGAGATAGGAGTTCAAATGGCAACATTAATTGATGGAAAAGGCTTGGCAAATCGTCTGCAAGAGCAACTAGCAGAAAAAGTTGCTCAGATGAAGGCAGAGCATGCTATTGTCCCAGGTTTAGTCGTGATTTTGGTTGGTGATGATCCTGCTAGTCGGGTCTACGTTGGCAACAAGGAACGGTCAGCACTTGCCGCTGGGTTTAAGAGCGAGGTGGTAAGAGTACCTGACACTATTTCTCAGGAGGAGTTGCTGGCTCTTATCTCTAAATACAATGTGGACGCCAGTTATCATGGGATTTTGGTGCAGCTCCCTTTGCCTAAACATATTGACGAAGAGGCTGTTTTGCTAGCCATTTCTCCAGAAAAGGATGTTGACGGTTTTCATCCGATGAACATGGGACGCCTCTGGAGCGGACACCCCGTCATGGTGCCTTGCACGCCTGCTGGGATTATGGCAATGGTTGAGGCTTATGGTGTCGAACTGGCTGGCAAACGAGCGGTTGTGATTGGTCGTAGCAACATTGTCGGCAAGCCAATGGCACAGCTGCTCATGGATAAAAATGCAACGGTGACGATTGCCCACTCTCGCACCCAAAACTTGCCAGAGTTGGCGCGTAGCGCAGACATTTTAGTCGTTGCCATCGGTCAGGCTAAGTTTGTGACCAAGGAATTTGTCAAGGAAGGTGCTGTTGTCATTGATGTGGGCATGAACCGTGACGATAATGGCAAGCTCTGTGGTGACGTTGATTTTGACGAGGTCGAACCACTAGCAAGCCTCATCACACCTGTTCCAGGTGGGGTCGGTCCCATGACCATCACCATGCTACTAGAACAAACCTATCAGGCAGCCATGCGCACAGTGAACATCTAAGAGACCTACAAAAAAACGCCAGATGGCGTTTTTGAGATTAAAGTATTATTATTTCTCCGTCTTGTGGAATATGTAAACGGTCAGCAAATTCGTGTTGCTCAGCAAAAGTAGCAAGTTCCTGACGAGACAGTGCCCAGTGGTTGATGGCTTCCATATGAACGGAGATGAGAGTAGCAGGTGTATGCTGGGCAACAGCAAGAACATCTTGACTATCCATGACCACTCTTCCTAGTCCTTCTACAGCATTGCCACCTGCATTAAGAACGATAATGTCTGGTTGGTAGCGGTTGATAGCTATTTTGAAATGGTCATTCCAAAAAGTATCTCCAGCTAGGTAAAGCGTTTTTTCGTCGTCTGCTTGGAAGACCACTCCACAAACAGAGCCAATGAAGTCTCTAACTTCTTGGGGATATTGGTTGAGGTTTTCGATATGTTCCCCATTAGTTTTGTGGAGGGTAATACCACCAAAGCTAGTGGTTTGCGTCAACACACGAACATCGGTAAAACCAGCAGCTGCTATCACAGTAGCGTCAGCTTCATCTTGGACAAAAATCGGAATGCTTTTATCCAGCACCTCAGTTGCCACCTCATCCCAATGGTCTTGGTGGAGATGGGTCACGATAATGGCATCAATACCAGTAGTGATGGCTGTTCGAGTAAATGGTAAATCTACGAGAGGATTTCTGCTGGTGTTACCCGTCACCGCACCTTCAATCGGAGGGTATTCACCTTTATCGGCTAACATTGGGTCAATAAGAAACGTCTTGCCTGCATAGATCAAGCGAGCAGTTGATTGGCGAATGTGATGGAATTTCATGGTCTTATCCTTTCAAAAATGATAGGACTATGATACACTAAAAGCATAGGAAGATACAGGTGTTTTCAAAAGTATTTGCCCTAAAAACTTTAGTTTAGAAAGAAAGATATGCTAGACCAGACAGACCGCCAGATACTGACCCTCTTGCAAGCTAATAGTCGGTTGAAAATTAAGGATATGGCAGAAGCTGTCCATTTGACAGCTCCTGCTGTGACGGCTCGCCTACAGAAAATGGAAGAACAAGGTGTTATCCAGCGTTATACCGTAGAACTCAATCGTCATCAAACAGGGTGTATGGTTCATGTTCTAGTCTTAGTCACTTTAACAGAAGGTAACCACCAATCCTATAAGGACTATGTTAGTCGGTTTGCCTATCATGTTGACCGCCATTATCGGATTGCTGGAAATGTATTTTGAAAAAATAGAAGATTTATCACATTTTCTTGATGGTCTAGAGCGATATGCTAGTTATCAGGTATCCACTGTGGTTAATTTTATTGCATTTGATGATTAGCGAATAGCAATTGTATTTTTTATCATGTCAGATGATTCTTAAAATGCCTCCTCATCAAAGAGGTTGTTTTTAATGGAGGCCCCTGATGTAGTGTCTGACCAGCCGACGATGGCCTGCCCTGTCTCGGCTAGATAGCTAGCGAGCATCGGCTTGATGTCTTGTACCTGCTGAAAAATGCCCTGAAACTGGTTATTATCGTAAAGCCCTTGATAGGACTGGATGAGTATCTGATCAAAAGAGGTGGCAGGCAAGAGCAGATGGACGGCGTGTTCAGGTTTAGTCAGAACTTCTTGAATCAGCCAGTCCTCAACAGGGGTTTGTTCCAGCTCGTCAAAGAAGAAGGGGTCTTTGGGTTTCTGGTTATGGTAGATGAGGTGATTATCTTGGTCGGTGATGGCAGCGTGTAAGGGTAACTTATCTAGCCAGTGCAACTGCTCTGGTTGTCCAACTGTCATCAAGTAACTGGCGAGAGCTAAGCTGGTTGATATGTCCCAATCTTCTGGGGTTAAGTTGGGGAGCTCAATGAACTGTTCTGTGGTGCTGGCTGTCAATCTAAAGGTCGGTTGATAATCGACCGTTTGCTCAATCAAGGTCAGCTTGTTAGGGCTTATCTGCTCAGTCATCTCATCAACAAGCTCTAGAGTGATAAATGCCTTGTACAGCTCGGCTATTGTCCTCCAAAAAGCCTTATGAGAAGGGGTCTGGGGTTGGGCGAAAAATCGTTTGTTCATAGGTCTATCATAGCACAAGGCGGACGAGGGAGCAAGTTTGTGGTATAATGAGGGAAACGTAAAAGGAGAACATTTATGAGAAAAACAATAAAACTCGGGTTGGTGACCGCCCTTGGTCTACTGGTGTTAGCAGGATGTCAGAGCATGACCGACTTTTTTAAGACCACGCAGGAGCAGTATCTGGGCTTGTCAGGGACGGTGCGAACCTTTGACGAAAATTCGCAAGTGATTGACAAGTTGACAGGCAAATCAGTATCTATCCAAAGCGATGATCGGTTTGATATGACCGATGAGCTGGGCAATATCAGCAAGGAATCCTCCGTTCTTGATGTGACGATTGGGTCTAGTCAGGTCTTGCATGTGGGGTCAACCCTGATTTTTTCTGAGGATGGCTTGACAGATTACATGGATAAGTATGGGGCTAGTGTGGAGCTTGAGACTGATGACCGTTCCTTGCCTTTTGTCAACCGTTTCTTTAATCAAATCAAAAACGACTGGACTGGTCAGAGCAAACTGATTCTCATTCGGTCGCAGAATGGGACGCCGCTAGCGACTTATTTTGGAAACAAGGTATCGACCTCTGCGCCAAATGGCATCCCCAATACGACCTACCTGCTTATCGATGGCAAGCGTTTGATTATCTATCGTGCAGACTTTACGATTTACGACACGGATTTGCTTGATTAAGTAGAAAATCAAAAGTAAACTAGCAGCTGTTGCTAAGGTTAACTTGCTTTGAACTCTAAGCCTAAATATAAAGTAGTAGAAATTGAGATGGTGACCATCTCAGTTTCTTTTTATATTTAAAATTAAATAATTATTTAATTTTAAAAAACTATTGACTTTACAAAAATATCTGTTAAAATAAAATTAAATAAACGTTTATCAAAAAAATAGTCGTGAGGTTTACACCATGAAAACAGTTTTGAAAAATAAGCTCTTTTTGACCACTTTTGTCGCAGATGCGATTTCTAACTTCGGAGACACCTTGTATTATCTGGCTCTGATGAATTATGTCCTCCTTTTACCCAACAGTCAACTCGCTATTTCAGCAGTGACCTTGTCGGAAACCCTGCCCATGCTCTTTAGCTTTGCTATGGGGATCAAAGCCGATCAGACCAAGAAGAAGCTGGAGATGATTATGGGAACACTGGTCTTGCGTGTCGGTCTCTACAGCTTGATTGGTTTCTTTATGGGCTTTGAGCCTAGTTTGTGGGTGGTGTTGGCTGCCAGTGCGATTAACTTTATCTCAGATTTGGCTGGTCAGTATGAAAATGGGCTCTACAGCCCGATTTCCCTGCGGGTGATTAAAGCAGAGGAGAGAGAACAAGCCATGGCCTTTCGCCAATCCAGTTTCTCTTTGCTCAGTATTGTGTTTAAGTTTAGCGGAGCTCTGTTGATTGCTGTTATGAGTTACCAGCACTTAGCCTTTTTCAATGCGGCAACTTTTGCAGTAGCGGCGCTTATTATGCTGGTGATTAAGCCTAAACTCACTGCTCTCTTAACTGCCGACCCGATTAAAGATGTTGAAGCCCCGATTGAACGCCAAAACTTTTTGGTTCAGATGTGGGAGAGTTCCAAGCTGGTTATTCGGGAAATTAAACAAATCCCTGCTTTGCGGACGGTTATGACAGTTATTCCTCTAATGAACGCTGTTTTTAGTGGATTGGATGTGCTCTTTCTATTTGCTGCTAGTCAGAATACCAACATGATTATCGTGAATCTGCCCTTTACCCTGACCCTCATCAGTGCGGCAGCCATGTCTGGTCGGATTATCGGCGGTATGCTGACCATGTCAGTTGCCAAAAACTGGGAAGTGACAAAGCTCGTGCGCCTGTCAGCCCTAGCTCCAGCTCCTCTCTTCTTAGGACTCTTGCTGGGCAACACCTACCTGATGATTGCTGTCCTCTTTGTCACCATGGTCAATGTCGGCATTGTCAATCCGAAAATGAATGCCCTTATAATGAATGAACTGCCAGAAGAACGCTTAGCAACAATTTCATCAGGCATTAGCACCTACTTTACCGCGGGTATCCTCTTGGTGCGCCTGCTCCTATCAGGGCTGGTATTAGTCCTTGCACCTACACCATTAGCCTCATTGTTCCTTATCGCTTCTATTGCTCTTGTTATTTGGACATTTTTTGGAAATAGCAGAGCTTAAAGCCAGCAACACTCGTTGTTAGACCTTGTATCGTCTGGCTTTGACGCATCAGCCTAGACGGTTGAATTGATAAGGGGTATAATAGATATAACAGATTGCGATTAAAGGAGTTGCCATGACCTATACCTACCATGCTCATCACAGCCAGATTGTCGACTATCTCTACGTTCCCCTCTTTATGCTTGAAAAAGAAGGAGACTTAGAATGGGATATAAATCAAAAAGAAAAAGATATTTTGAGCGATGTCTGGCATATTAAAGAAGAGATAAAAGATAAACTATCACCCTTAGACGAAGACCTCAAACGTTATAACCTCTGGAGTGAAGCTTATGCCATTTCCCACATTCTTTACATTATTCTACTGGACAAGGGGGATGACCCCAAGACCCTGTCTGAGGCTCTTGATCTCTTTGAAACCTTGTCTGAGGAGGATATTATCAAAGCCTATCAGATGACTCTGGCACGCTCCTATATTGAAGAGGAGATTGAGGCTGTGCCTCTCTTGACCTATCTGGACAAGGTCGAGATGTCTGCCGAGAATAAGTGGTACTGGTATCAAGCCATCAACAGCCCTAAAGAAACGGTAGAGGGTTTGATTAAGGTCTTGCGTCAAGTGGAGACCATCTATGCGCCTTACTATGAGCAGTTTGCGTCAGAGCGGCAGTCTTACTTGGAGGCCTTCGGTCTAGAGTCCTTTTTCGCCTATGTTCCGATGGCAGGGATGTCGAACATGGCTGAGCAGTACCAGACGACCTATGAGTTGATCTTGCTCAGTCCTATTCACATCAGGGTCATGGCTATATTTTTCACGAAGGAATTTAGCCTTCCTATCTGGCTGGTGACTTCTACTCGGATGGATCAGCTGTTGAACCAGCGAGATGTCTTAGATATGGATAGCTTCTCAACTATTCTCAAGACCATGAGTGATATCAGCCGTTATCAGGTGCTGACTGAGTTGATTCAACCCCATGCTAAGAATAAGGTCATTGCAGAAAAACTAGGCATTACAGGAGCGGCGGTCTCCTTTCATACCCAAAAGCTCATCAATTCCAAATTGCTTTTGGTTGACCATGATAACCAAACGACCAAGTATAAACTTAACGAAGGTCTCATTCAGCAGATGATAGACAAGCTTACTGGTGATTTTAACCTAGAGCAAAAAACTTCAGAACAAAAAACAGTAACGGAGGAGAAGGAAGATATGCCCGTTATGATTAAGGACGGGATTTGGTATGACCAGGCTGGTCGCCCTCTGACTGATGAGGAAAAAGCCCAAGTCAAGGATCAGGTCTACGCTGAGTTGGACAAAGACCTCAAGGATACAGGCTTTGAAGGTCTCATTAAGAAATTTATCAAGTATCTGATGGCCAAGAATGGCAAGGGATTAGGTAAATATTTGCACATGGATAGCCAAAAAACGCTAGTGGGCTGGCAACCAGAGGCGATGTCGTCTGTTGTTAATGAGCAACCTCTGCCGACGGACAGCAGTGAATTAGCCGAAGAGCTAATTGATGTCGAAGAGGATTTGGCCGATGTGGGTGAGGAATTGACGGATGTTAACTCAGAAATCGAGGACTTGACCACCGAGTTGGAGAGCTTATCAGCTAATTTAGCACGCCTACAAGCTGAAGAAGAACGGTTGAAAGCCCGTCGCCAAGCTATTTTAAAACGTTATGGTGAGCTATCACATTAACAGGTCATGAAAATAGTTCGTTTTTAACGAACTATTTTTGTTTTTATTTATACAAAATTTGAAATAAGCGACAGTTGTGGTAAAATAATTAAGGAAAGGCAAGTTTTTGCCTAGCGATGCGATAGCATAGGAAGGTCAATTATTTAGTCAAGGAGTTACCTGATGTACCATAATTTTCCAATTTTCGACTACGAAGATATTCAACTCATCCCTAATAAGTGTATCGTCCGTAGTCGGTCTGAAGTAGACACGACAGTTGAGTTCGGCGGTCATCGCTTCAAACTACCAGTGGTTCCTGCCAATATGCAAACCATCATTGATGAGGCGGTAGCTGAGCAGTTGGCTCGCGATGGGTATTTCTACATCATGCACCGTTTTGATGAAGCAGCTCGCCCTGCATTTATCAAAAAAATGCACGATCAAGGGCTGATTGCGTCCATTTCGGTGGGGGTGAAGGACTATGAGTATGATTTTGTGACGTCACTAAAAGCTGATGCGCCTGAGTTTATCACTATTGACATCGCTCATGGTCATGCGGACAGTGTGATTGATATGATTAAGCACATCAAAAAAGAGTTGCCTGAGACCTTTGTGATTGCGGGGAATGTCGGCACACCAGAGGCAGTGCGTGAGCTGGAAAATGCGGGTGCTGATGCGACTAAGGTTGGTATCGGTCCTGGTAAAGTCTGCATCACCAAGGTCAAGACTGGCTTTGGCACTGGTGGTTGGCAGCTGTCTGCCTTGAAGCTCTGTGCCAAGGCAGCCAGAAAACCGATTATTGCTGATGGGGGCATCCGTACTCACGGTGATATTGCCAAATCCATCCGCTTTGGGGCGAGCATGGTCATGATTGGGTCGCTCTTTGCAGGGCATATCGAAAGTCCAGGTCAGTTGATTGAAGAAGATGGTCAACTCTTCAAGGAGTATTTTGGATCTGCTTCTCAATTCCAAAAGGGTGAACACAAAAACGTTGAAGGCAAAAAAATTCTCCTCCCGGCCAAGGGTCATCTAGCCGATACCCTCAAGGAAATGACGGAGGACTTGCAATCGTCTATTTCTTATGCGGGTGGTCGCGATGTGGATGTCCTGCGCCATGTGGACTATGTGGTGGTCAAAAACTCCATCTGGAATGGGGATAGTATCTAGTAACAGGAAAAAGCTGGTCAGTTAGGACTGGCTTTTTATAAGACGAACTTCTGTGGCAAACAGTAATAGCAGAGCTGATGGTCTAGTTTTTTGAGGACTTGTGTTATAATGGGATAAGATTATTTCAGAGGAGAAATAGATGAAAGTACCATTTATCAGTCCTGAAGAACTGAGAACAGTAACAGAGCAGTTTCCGACCCCTTTTCATTTGTATGATGAGCAGGGCATTCGCGAGAAAGCTAGAGCGGTTAATGCTGCATTCGCTTGGAACAAGGGCTTTAAGGAGTATTTTGCTGTCAAGGCGACGCCGACCCCTGCAATTTTAAAAATCTTGCAAGAAGAGAGCTGTGGGGTGGACTGTGCGACGGAGGTAGAACTGCTGATGAGTCACAAACTTGGCTTTACCGACATCATGTTCTCCTCCAACAACACGCCGTCAAGAGAATACGCCTATGCCCAGAAAATTGGGGCAGTGATTAACCTAGATGCCTATGAGGACATCGCTTATTTGGAGCGTGAGGTCGGTCTACCTGAGACCATCTCGTTGCGGTATAATCCGGGTGGCGTTTTTGCTCTGGGAACAGACATCATGGATCACCCTGAGGAGTCAAAATTTGGCATGACTAGGGCACAACTGATGGACGGCTACCGTTACCTGAAAGACCGTGGGGTTAAGAGTTTTGGACTTCATGCCTTCCTAGCTTCAAATACAGTGACCAACGCTTACTACCCCCAGTTGGCACGGCAGCTGTTTGAGCTAGCAGTTGAAATTCAGGCTGAAACAGGTGTGAGCCTTGAGTTTATCAACCTATCAGGTGGTATTGGGGTTAATTATCATCCTGACCAGCAGCCAAATGATATTATGGCTATCGGCGAGGGTGTCCGTCAGGCTTATGAAGAGGTACTCACCCCTGCTGGTCTAGGTGAGGTCAAGATATTTACGGAGTTGGGGCGGTTCATGCTGGCACCACACGGGCTGTTGGTGACGACTGTTACCCATAAAAAACACACCTACCGCTCCTATCTGGGGGTAGATGCCTCTAGTGTCAACCTGCTACGTCCTGCCATGTATGGCTCATATCACCATGTGACCAACATGGATCGTCTTGAAAGCACAGAGACGGCTGTGGTCGATGTGGTCGGTGGGCTGTGTGAAAATAATGACAAGCTGGCGCGGGAACGTGAATTGCCAATGACGGAGATTGGCGATACCTTGGTTATTCACGACACGGGGGCGCATGGGTTTTCTATGGGCTATCAGTACAATGCCAAGCTCCGCTCTGCGGAAATTCTCTGGCAGACTGATGGCACACCGCGTCTCATTCGTCGGGCAGAAACCCCAGAGGACTATCTAGCAACCGTGATGGGCTTTGATTTTGGTGACTAGTCGTTATTTTCCCTTTGTCAATTTGCTTATTTTTTGCTATAATGGTTAAGATAAGAAAATGAAACGGAGTATCGATTGATATGAATATTTGGGTAGCCATGCTCTTGATTACTTTGGCAGGTCTCGGCGGTTTAGTCGGCGGTGCTTTCATCGCTCGTAAACAGATGGAAAAATACTTGGAAGAAAATCCACCATTTAATGCGGATATTATCCGCACCATGATGAGCCAGATGGGTCAAAAACCAAGTGAAGCCAAGGTTCAAGCTGTTGTTCGTCAGATGCAAAAGCAACAGAAGGAAGCAAGAGCTAAAGCCAAGAAAAAATAAGAAGTGGGCAGTGATTGCCAACTTGTCAAATCACGTCCAATGGCGTGATTTTTGATTTTGGTTGGATGATCTCGTCATCAATTGTAAAAGTAGGTGTCGTCGACGATTAGCGCTGACAGCTCTGCTATTTTTATAAATCTCACAGAAAGAAGACGATGGATAATAGACCTATTGGATTTTTGGACTCAGGCGTTGGTGGCCTGACGGTGGTACGTGAGCTGATGCGCCAGTTGCCCCACGAGCAAGTTGTTTATATCGGTGACTCGGCTAGAGCCCCTTATGGCCCTAGACCTGCCGAGCAAATTAAGACCTACACTTGGGAGCT
Organism: Streptococcus sp. E17BB; assembly: GCF_041807725.1. NCBI lineage: Bacteria > Bacillati > Bacillota > Bacilli > Lactobacillales > Streptococcaceae > Streptococcus > Streptococcus sp. E17BB. Next base: position 50,168 of record NZ_JBGTZC010000003.1, on the reverse strand, counting down.
GGTCAATTTTCTGCGCAAACAGGACGTCAAGATGATTGTACTGGCTTGTAATACCGCAACAGCAGTGGTGTGGGAAGACATCAAGAGCCAACTGGATATTCCCGTTATCGGGGTCATTATGCCAGGAGCCAGCGCTGCGATTAAGGCAACAAGAACTGGGAAAATCGGTATCATCGGCACGCCTATGACGGTGCAGTCGGACATCTACCGCGAGAAAATCACCAGTTTAGCCCCTCAAAGTCAGGTGGAGAGCTTGGCTTGTCCAGCCTTTGTTCCTATCGTTGAGTCCAACCAGATGACCTCACCCTTGGCCAAGAAGGCTGTTTATGAGACCTTGGCGCCTTTGGTTGGTCAGGTGGATACCCTCATTTTAGGCTGTACCCATTACCCGCTCTTGCGCCCTATCATTCAAAACGTTATGGGGCAGGAGGTGGCTTTGGTTGATAGCGGAGCTGAGAGTGTGCGAGACATCTCCGTTTTGCTCAACTACTTCGGCATCAACCGAGACCCTCGCCAGCCGGCGAAAGGTCACCGTTTTTACACAACCGGAGGAGCTGACAGCTTTGCTCATATCGCAGGCGATTGGTTACCAGATGTTCCCTTCACGGTCAACCATATTGATTTAGCAGCTGGCCTAGATGAGGTAACTGTATGACAGATAAGATTTACGAATACAAAGACGATCACAACTGGTTTATCGGTAAGTGGGGCGGACACAATCTTTTATCTCAATTTGCCGAACCCATGTCAAACAAGCTCTATCTGCTCAATCAGCTATTAGCCACTATCCTTGACCAAGCTCCCTTATCTGAGGAGTCTTGGTTAGCTCAACAAGGGTATGACGTTCTGGTGATACGACTGTCCTCACAATTGAGCCTAATTGATTTTGTTCTTTCCATTATTAATCAGGAGACCGAGCGCCAGCTTGTTGCTGAGGACAGAAATGGCGCAATTTTTATCACAGAAGGTCAGCAAGTCGTACAACTCATTCTTCCTCAAGGTGGCCTTCCCCTTGAGCAATTCACAAAAATAGAGGATAAGACATGACAACTAAGATCTACGAATATAAGGACGACAAGAACTGGTTTATCGGTAAGTGGGGCGGGCATAGTTTTCTATCTGCCCTGTTGCCGGAGGAGCAGGAGGAGATTCAGGCTCTTGCCTTTAGGTTGCAAGGGTTATTCCCGCCTTACTATGACGATGACAAAGGCATGCAAGGCTATCAGGTTGAGGTCATCAAAAAAGCCTCTGATGTCTCCTTGATTCGCTTTGTGATTGACATTATCAACGATGCAGCAGGTCGTCAATTGACCATGACACAACAGGCTGGGGGTATTGTGATCAAAGAAGGGGACCGGCTCATTGATGTGTATGTTCCAACAGGTGGTATCAAGGCTTCTGATTTCTTCGGTCAGCAGGCTGGGCTGGGAGATAAGATTCTCATTGCCACTAAAAACGAAGGTAAGACCAAGGAGTTTCGGAAATTCTTTAAGCAACTGGGTATGGCGGTGGAAAACCTCAATGACTACCCAGATTTACCTGATGTGGAAGAGACTGGGACGACCTTTGAAGAAAATGCCCGCCTCAAGGCGGAGACCATTTCCAAACTGACGGGTCAGATGGTGTTAGCAGATGATTCAGGGCTAAAAGTCGATATCCTTGGTGGTCTGCCTGGGGTCTGGTCTGCCCGCTTTTCTGGACCAGGTGCGACTGATGAGAAAAATAACGCCAAACTCCTGCATGAGTTGGCCATGGTCTTTGAGCCCAAAGACCGCTCTGCCCAGTTCCATTGTACCTTAGTATTAGCGGCCCCTAATCGTGAGAGCTTGGTGGTAGAAGGTGAGTGGGCAGGATACATCGATTTTGCACCAAAAGGTGATGGTGGTTTTGGGTATGATCCATTATTCTTAGTCGGAGAGACAGGAAAAACATCAGCAGAGCTTGGTACGGACTACAAAAATGCTCATTCTCATCGGGCGATTGCCCTTAAAAAACTGATGGAGGTATTTCCAGAATGGCAAGCCTTAAATTAGTGGTCATGAGCGACTCGCATGGTGATCGTGCGGTGGTTGAGGCCATCAAAGAGCAGTATCAGGGCAAGGTGGATGCCATATTTCATAATGGGGACTCGGAACTCTCTAGTACGGATAAGATTTGGTCAGGGATTCAGGTCGTACAAGGCAACTGTGATTACGACGAGGGTTACTCCCAGCATCTGGTGACGAGCCTGCCACATCTCACAATCGCCCAGACTCATGGTCATCTCTACGCCATCAATTTTATGTGGGACAAGCTGATTTATTTTGCACAAGAAGCCCAAGCGGACATCTGTCTCTATGGGCACTTGCACCGTGCAGCAGCTTGGCAAGAGGGCAAGACTGTCTTTGTCAACCCAGGTTCTGTCAGCCAGCCACGTGGCGAGGTGCAGGAGAAACTCTATGCGGTAATTGAGGCAGATGACAAGAGCATTCGTGTGGATTTTTACGACCTCAATCACCAGCTTTACCCTCGTTTATCAAAGGAATTTAGTCGATGATTGCCAAAGAATTTGAAGAATTTTTATTGTCTCATTGGACAACCTATTTGACACCGGCAGAAGACTTAGCCATTTTTGTTGATACGCATAACACCGATCATGTCATGTTACTCTTGTCAAGAAACGGTTTTTCACGCGTTCCAGTCATCACAAAAGATAGACACTATCTGGGAACAATCAGCGTATCTGACATTGTCAACTACCAATTTGAACACGAACTGGCTTTAGAGGAGCTGGCTGATTTAGACATTTCGCATATGGTTAACACACGCCTTGAGGCGATTTTGCCAACAGCTGACCTCACCGAAATCATGCATAAACTGGTCGATGCTTCTTTTCTACCAGTAGTGACTGCCGACGGCTATTTTAAGGGGATTATCACGCGAAAAGCCATACTCAAGGCTATCAATAGCCTCCTTCATAATTTTGCAGGACATTATCACCTTATTCCTAAGAAAGAAGTCAGTGATGGCCAATAACTTAGAAAGATTTTTAGCAAGTAAGGAGCTCTCAGAAAATAGCAGAGCTGCCTATACTTATGATCTACAGCAGTTTTTAGAAGTGGTGGGAGATGAGATGACAAGCAGTAAGTTGCAGGTCTACGAGACTACTATTTCTACGCTGAAACCTGCTGCTAGGAGACGAAAATTGTCTACCATTAATCAATTTCTCCTATATCTGTATGAGCAAGGAGAGGTAGGGACTTATCATCGTTTGAAACCGCTTGATAAGGTGAAACAGACGACCACTCAACTGCCGATTCGAGACTTGTCTGTCTTATTTTCTGAGACTGACCAGACAGCAGGTCAACTGATTGCCCTTTTGATTTGGCAGTTAGGGTTGACCCCCAGCGAGATTCAAAGCATTAAGCAAGCTGATATCAATCTCGATTTTCGGATGTTGACCATCAAAAAAGGAGAATTGATTAGGGTGCTTCCCCTGCCAGAGAACCTAGTTCCCTATCTTGAAAGAGTGCAAGCAGGCACTTATCTCTTTGATAAGAACGGCAAATCCTACTCAAGACAATGGCTATTTAATCGCCTGTCTCACTACCTCACAAGTTTGGAATTAGGTGATTTGACCGCTCAAAAACTGCGACAGCAGTACATCATCACAGAATTAAGTCGTGGCGTTAGTCAAGCAAGTTTGGCAAAGCAGCTGGGATTGAAAACGACTCAGACGCTCATGACCTACGAGACACATGGACATTAAATTAAAAGATTTTGAAGGACCGCTCGACCTCCTCCTTCATCTGGTATCTCAGTATAAGATGGACATCTATGAGGTGCCTTTGATTGACGTCATCGAGCAGTACCTTGCTTACGTATCTACTCTGACTGTTCTGCGTTTGGAGGTGGCTGGTGATTATATGGTCATGGCAAGCCAGCTGATGCTCATTAAGAGCCGCAGGCTCTTGCCTAAGTTGGTCGAAGCACCTCCTGAAGACGACGATTTAGAGATGACCTTGCTCCAGCAGTTAGAAGAGTATAAACTGTACAAACAGGTTAGCCAGGATTTAGCAGAACAGCACCAGCAGAGAGCCCTGCATTTTTCTAAACCGAAAGAGGAAATTGTAGCTGAAGGAATGACCTTGACAGCAGATAAGTCGGTTATCGACCTCTTTTTATCCTTTTCAAAGGTGATGGCAGCGAAACAGGAACAAGTCAGAACCAGTCACACGACCATCGATAAAGATGATTACAAAATCGAGGACATGATGGACGAGATTAGAGACCGTTTTAGACAAACTCATCAGCTCACTTTGGTAGCTATTTTTGAGCATCGGTCGTCTCTGAGTGAGCTGATTACCCTCTTTTTAGCGGTTTTGGAGCTGATTAAAATCAAGGCGATTGAAGTCACGCAGACAGAGAATTTTGGTGAGGTTTACCTCAAGTGGATAGGAGAGAAAGGAGCGACGGATGTCACACCTAGCTAGGATAGAAGCCCTGCTTTTTGTAGCAGGAGAAGAAGGACTAACTCTACGTCAGTTGGCAGATATGCTCAACCTGTCAGCGTCAGCATTGACCCAACAACTTGACAAATTGGCGACCAAATACCTTTCAGATAGCGAGACGAGCCTTTGCCTTTTAGAAACTGGGAAGGCCTACCGTTTGGTGACAAAAGAAGACTATGCAGCGCTGCTGCAGATCTACGCTAAAACACCAACTAACCAGAGTTTGTCACGAGCTAGTCTTGAAACCTTGTCGATTATTGCCTACAAGCAACCCATTACGCGGCTTGAAGTGGATGACATTAGAGGGGTCAACTCAAGTGGCGCCATTGCTAAATTACTGGCCTTTGATTTGATTGCAGAAGTTGGTAAAAAAGAGGTGATTGGGCGACCCAACCTTTACGCGACGACCCCCTATTTCCTTGATTTTATGGGGATCAATGACCTGACGGAGTTACCAGATGTCTCAAGCATTGTGATTGAGGAAGAAGAGAGTAATCTGTTTGCCTCAGGTGACATAGCAGAGCTACTAGAAGAGAGAAGAGAAGATGAGAATTAATAAATTTATTGCCCACGCTGGCGTAGCCAGTCGCCGTAAGGCGGAAGAGCTCATTAAGCAAGGTCTAGTGACTGTCAACGGCCAGATTGTCACGGAACTAGCGACCACCATCAAGTCAGGTGATTTGGTTGAAGTAGAGGGAACACCAATTTATAACGAAGAAAAAGTCTACTACCTCCTCAACAAACCCAGAGGGGTTATCTCCAGTGTTTCAGATGACAAAGGCAGAAAAACAGTCATTGACCTTTTGCCGACGGTTAAAGAGAGAATTTATCCTGTCGGGCGTCTGGACTGGGATACTACTGGCCTCTTGATTTTGACCAATGACGGTGATTTTACCGATAAAATGATTCATCCTCGTAATGAGATTGATAAGGTCTATGTGGCGCGTGTCAAGGGCATTGCAACCAAGGATAACCTGCGTCCCTTAACAAAAGGTGTTGTCATTGATGGCAAAAAGACAAAGCCTGCACGTTATACCATTCTTAAAGTAGATAAGGAAAAAGACCGATCAGTGGTTGAATTAACTATCCATGAAGGACGGAACCACCAGGTTAAAAAAATGTTCGAAAGTGTCGGTCTTTTAGTCGACAAGCTATCACGAACACGATTTGGGACCCTTGACGTGACAGGGCTTCGTCCGGGTGAATACCGTCGTCTCAATAAAAAAGAAATTAGTCAGTTGCACAACGCAGCCCTTAACAATATCAAATGAAACAATTACTAATTGCCCCTGTTAAGCTCTATCAAACTGTCTTATCCCCACTTTTGCCCCCAAGTTGTCGCTACCAGCCCACCTGCTCTTCCTATATGATAGAAGCGATTGAAAAGCATGGAGCAAAAGGTGTCTTGATGGGCACTGCTCGCATTTGTCGCTGCCATCCATTTGCTGCTGGTGGTGAGGATCCAGTGCCAGACCACTTCAGCTTAAAAAGACAGGACAAATAATGCCTAAATGTCAACTCCCATACTTTGCGCTTCATAAGGGATTATTAGGGCAGAAAAAACTCCTTGTAATAATTGCTTATCCCATGCTTGAGACAAGGCATCATGAATAGTATAGAAAGTCCTGTTTTCTTATTAAAGGGTATGAAAAAATCTGTTGAGTCTTCTCAACAGATTTTTTGTTAATTTTTACAAGCTGAAGCAAATTCTTCTTTGGCAAAAGCTTCATCAATGATAGTTTTGAGTTGGTTAGCAGATGCTTGCATTTTTTGAAGTTCGGCATCGTTAAGAGGAACTTTGACATTTCTAACAATACCGTGTGCACCGATAATAGCTGGTTGACCGATAAAGATGCCCTCAACACCGTCGTATTGACCATCTTGATAAACAGAAAGTGGCAATACAGCATTTTCATCATCAAGGATAGCCTTGGTAATACGGGCTAAGGCAACAGCGATACCGTAATAGGTTGCGCCTTTTTTATTGATGATTGAGTAAGCAGCGTCACGAACAGAAACAAAGAGGTCTACGAGACCTTGCTCATCAACATCACGGTTATCTTGCAACCATTGTTCCAGTTTCACACCTGCAACGTTGGCGTGAGACCAAACGGCAAATTCAGAGTCACCGTGCTCACCCATGATGTAAGCATGGACGGAACGAGCATCGATACCGATTTTATCTGCTAAGGAGTAACGGAAGCGCGCAGAATCAAGTGATGTTCCAGAACCGATAACGCGCTCTTTAGGGAAACCAGAGAATTTCCAAGTAGAGTAAGTCAAAATGTCAACAGGGTTAGCTGCAACAAGGAAAATACCATCAAAGCCTGATGCAACAACTGCTTCAACGATGCTTTTGTTGATGCGCAAGTTTTTTTCAACCAAATCAAGACGAGTCTCACCTGGTTTTTGAGGAGCTCCAGCTGTCAAAACAACGATATCTGCATCATGGCAATCGCTATAATCTGCTGAGTAGATTTTCTTTGGTGAAGTGAATGGCAGAGCATGGCTCAAGTCCTCAGCATCTCCTTGAGTTCTGTCTTTAGCAATATCAATGATACCGAGTTCCTGAGCAATGCCTTGAGTCACCAAGGCAAAGGCATAGGAAGAACCAACAGCGCCATCACCAACGAGGATAACTTTTTTGTGTTGCTTTGTTGCGATCATGTGAAAACTCCTTTGAAAATGATTTACATGTTTATTGTATCACTAAGTCTGCTCTTTGTCAGCCAAAAATTGTGAAAATAGTGATAGAAAGCGTTTTAGAATAACACAGAACTGATTTTTATATAACAAACACATCTTTTCTTTCAGTATTTTTTAAGTGATTATGCTATAATATTTACCATGACTATCATTACCTCTAAAGCAAATAGCTTGATTAAGCAGGCTAAAAAATTACAGCAAAAGAAGTATCGGACCACCTCTTACTTGATTGAAGGCTGGCATCTTGTTGAAGAAGCGCGATTGTCTGGATCAGAGATGCTGCGTGTGTTTGTTTTAGCAGAAGAGGCTTACCGAGTGTCTGATTTGCCACAGGCTGTCTTTGTTAGTCCGGAAGTGTTACGTGAGTTATCAGGTTCGCCATCACCGCAAGGGATTGTTGCGGAGGTTGCCATTTCTCATCCAGATGTAACTAAACTTGAAAAAGGTCGCTATCTGGTCTTGGAAGATGTTCAGGATCCTGGAAATGTTGGGACGATGATTCGGACAGCTGATGCCGCAGGGTTCGATGGGGTGTTGATCAATCATCGCACAGCAGATATTTATAATCAAAAAACCTTACGTTCTATGCAAGGAAGTCACTTCCATTTGCCGATTTACCGCTTGCCTATTGAAGAGATCATTAGCCAGCTGAAGGCTATTGAGGTGCCTGTTTTAGCGACTACTTTGTCTGAGCATTCGGTTGATTATCGGACATTAACTGGCTACGACCATTTTGCTTTAGTGATGGGAAATGAGGGTTCTGGGATTTCAGCAGCAATGGCTGAGCAGGCCGATGAGCTGGTGCATATTCCTATGCCTGGTCGGGCTGAAAGTCTCAACGTTGCGGTAGCTGCAGGGATTATGATGTTCAGGCTGGTCAATCTCTGATGATAGCGACATGCTTTGCTATGGCTACTAGAGAGGAAAATAAGATGACTTACAAAGATGACAAGGAATACATGGCTCTGGTCGGTCATTTGATCCGCCACCCAAAGGTACAACGACTAGAAAGTATTGTTCACCATTATCACTCGACCCGTTTGGAGCATTCGATAAATGTGTCTTACACCAGTTATAAAATTGCCAAGAAACTGGGATGGGATGCAGCGAGTACAGCTAGGGCAGGTTTGTTGCACGATTTATTCTATTATGACTGGCGTCACCAAAAGTTTAATAAAAGCCATGCTTGGGTACATCCGCGTATTGCTTTGCGCAATGCTAAAAAGCTAATCAATACGAATAAGGTGGAAGAAGACATTATCTTGAAGCACATGTGGGGAGCAACAATCGCTTTTCCTCGTTACAAAGAGAGTTATATCGTGACCTTGGTGGATAAGTATTGGGCAATTAGAGAAGGCTTGCAGCCTGTGACTAGATTTTTTAAGCAAGTATTTGCCAGTTAGTCTGCGCCTTGATTTGTCGGATGAGGTTGTTGATGAATTAGTTATTGATTAAGCCCTGATGATATATAGATTTAGTAACCGGTGCTTAAAAAATCATCATCTAACTATTTTCAAATTTACTGAAATATGATATACTTGAAAGTAGCCAGCTTTAGTGTAATGGATATCACGCAAGATTCCGGTTCTTGAGATAGGGGTTCGATTCCCTTAGGCTGGATAGAGACGTCTCCCTTTCTTTGTCAATAAGAAAAGGGGATTTTTTTGAAACAAATGGGATAACTTTTGAAATGGCGATAAAAAACGTTGCCATTTTTTATTTTTTCTGTAAAGAACGAATCAGTTTTTACTATTTTAGTAATCTTCATCCTGTATAATTGCGATTAGTTCAAACTGTTTTTAAAGTTTTGAGGTCTATTTTTGATATATTTTGGTATAATGCTAATAGGCTTATTAGTAAAATAAAAGTCTAATGCTATCTAAATCTAAAGACAAATTATACCAAACATAGCTTTAGTGGATTCTCATTTATAACTATTGTTCAGTATAGGGAGTGGAAGAAACTTCGAGATATACTGTAATTTAGTAAAGGAAAAGTATGAGTGAAAAATCAATAGATATGAAAGTGTCTACAAAATTAAAAGAGCAAGGCTATAAAGATAAGGATATTAATTATGGCTATCTTTTACCTTCAAGTGGTAATAAAGATTTTATACCTGATGATGGAAAACTTTATCATTCTAAGTCAGGTAAGACGACACGGGCAGAGTTTGAATATCTTGTTTTTGCAGGAAAAGGAAAAAATAGAACAGAACGCTTGATTCTAATTGAAAATAAAGACACTATCACAAAATTGGGTAAAGTTGAGGATATTGGCAAGGAAGTATCTCTGTATAAATTAGCTGTAACAGATGGTTTTTTCTATGCTCATGATATACTTTCTAAAACAGAAAAAGTCAAGTCAGTTTTTGTGTTAGCTGTAGCTGGAGATGAATTAGAGACAACTGCTATATTTGTTTATAAGCATTCATCTATTATTGATAAATACAGTAAACAAAAAATTTACAAATATGATGATGAAATTTCCTATATTTTTATTGAAAAATGGAATGACTGGGATCAGTTAGAAAAGAATAAATTTAATAAATATATTAACGAAGAAATTTTAGGCTTAAACTCTCCTGATAACGAAATAAATTTAGCTCATATTCGAACTGTCGCAGGAAAATTATCAAATACAATCGATAAAAAATTGAAATTAGATCCTTTCAAGCGTTTATTACTAGTATCAGGATTATTATTAGGCATTAATGAAGATGAGAATGTTATAAAGTATTTTTCAAAAAGTAGTGGTGGTGAACATCTGTACACACAGATAAAGGATGCTTTGCCAGAGGATAAATTTAGCTCGGATAAAAAAGACCAGCTGTTAAATAGTTTTAGGTTTATCAAAAGTGATAAGAAGATAACTAAAGAATTGATAAACCCTAAAACAAACAAGTCAGAAGGTTATCCGCTTGCTCTTATTGCGAAGGAATTAAGCAATGTCATTACTTTGAGTGATACTGTTAACTCAGATGAAACATTATTTTATCAAGAAAAAAATTTTATTGGATTTAGTCATGTCAATAAATTAGTGCCAAAGTATGAGAATTTTAATAAATATCATGCTTTGTATGTAATCTCTGCTTTTAAGAAAGCTATTCGAGGAAAATATGATTACGGGACAAAGTTTACAGAGCATATAGAAGCTACTGAAATAGAACTTCCTGTAAGTGATTATGATTCTTACGAGCCTAATTGGAAGGCTATGGAGAAAATGATTCAATCTGTCACTCCTAAGTATTTGGAAGAGTTAGAAAGACAAGGGCAAGAACAAATTCATAAAATCCACGATAAGCAATCCGGCATAATTAAGCTTTTAGAGATTGAAAATCTTGAGTTGACAAGTGAAGATAGGGAAATTCTTTCGCACTATCCCTCAAAAAAGTGGGAATCGATAAAAGTATCGGATATTTTTGATAAAATTTCAAGAGGAAAGAGGTTGATTGAGGCGCACCGTATAGCAGGAAAATTACCCTTTATTACTGCTGGAGTAAACAATCAAGGAATTTCTAGTTATATTTCAAATTCTGATGTTGAAATATTTCCAGCTAATAGTTTAACGATTGATATGTTCGGGAAGGTTTTTTATCGGAATTTTGAATATGGGGCAGACGACCACGTAGCTATTATGTACAAGGAAGATAATTCTTTGTCTAGAATGGCGTTGTTGTTTATAGCTCCAATTATTAAGCAATCAATTTTGGGAAAATTTGATTATGATCAAAACTTTTATGCTTCAGATGTTTATGATATTACTATAAAATTACCTTTTTTAGATAAAAAACCAGATTGGGAATACATGGAAAAGTTTTCTGAAATTATGGTAAAAAAATCATTGAAAAAATACGAGCAAGAGATTGCTCTTCTTATCAGTAAATTTTTAGAAACGTAGTTTTTATTGCTGAGGATAAGAATTTTTTAGACGGCGATTATCATAAAAAACAAACAGGAATTACTATGTCAAACATTCAACACATGTCCTTAGAGGACATCATGGGAGAGCGTTTTGGGCGCTACTCCAAATACATTATTCAAGAGCGAGCCTTGCCTGATATTCGTGACGGGCTAAAGCCCGTGCAGCGGCGGATTCTCTACTCCATGAACAAGGACGGCAACACCCACGATAAGGGCTATCGCAAGTCGGCCAAATCTGTCGGGAACATCATGGGGAATTTCCACCCTCACGGGGACAGTTCCATCTATGAGGCCATGGTCCGCATGTCGCAGGATTGGAAAAACCGTGAGATTCTAGTTGAGATGCACGGGAACAACGGTTCTATGGACGGGGATCCGCCGGCGGCCATGCGGTACACGGAGGCACGTTTGTCCGAGGTGTCCAGCTTCTTGCTCAATGACATTGACAAGAAAACGGTTCCCTTTGCTTGGAACTTTGACGACACCGAAAAAGAGCCGACTGTCCTGCCAGCAGCCTTTCCAAACTTGCTGGTCAATGGAGCGACAGGGATTTCGGCTGGTTATGCCACCGACATCCCACCGCACAATTTGGCTGAGGTCATTGACGCAGTGGTCTACCTGATTGACCACTCCAATGCCACGGTTGACAAGCTCATGGAGTTCCTGCCGGGGCCTGACTTCCCGACAGGGGGGATTATCCAAGGGGCGGACGAGATTAAAAAGGCCTACGAGACTGGAAAAGGGCGGGTCGTGGTGCGGTCAAAAACCGCTATCGAGAGCCTTAAGGGCGGCAAGGAGCAAATTGTCATTACCGAGATTCCTTATGAGGTCAATAAGGCTGTCCTCGTTAAAAAGATTGATGATGTGCGGGTCAATGCTAAGGTGCCAGGAATTGCCGAGGTGCGTGATGAGAGTGACCGAGACGGCCTACGGATTGCCATTGAGCTCAAGAAAGATGCCGATAGCCAGACCATTCTCAACTACCTTCTCAAGTACACCGACCTGCAAATCAACTATAACTTTAACATGGTCGCCATTGACAACTTCACCCCTCGTCAGGTCGGCTTAGCCAAGATATTGACCAGTTACATTTCCCACAGGCGGGAGGTCATCGTTGCGCGATCTCGGTTTGATAAGGAAAAAGCAGAGCGGCGACTTCACATTGTTGAGGGGTTGATTCGAGTACTGTCCATTCTGGATGAGGTCATCGCCCTCATCCGTGCTAGTGATAACAAGGCTGACGCCAAGGAAAACCTCAAGGTCTCCTACGACTTTACCGAGGAGCAGGCAGAAGCTATCGTGACCCTCCAGCTCTATCGCCTGACCAATACCGACATTGTCACCCTAGAAGAAGAGGACAAGAGCTTGCGTGAGCAGATTGCGACTTTATCCGCCATCATCGGTGACGAGAAGACCATGTACCACCTGATGAAGCGAGAGCTCCGTGACGTTAAGAAAAAGTTTGCCAGTCCACGTCTGTCAGAGCTGCAGGCAGAAGCTCAGTCTATCGAGATTGACACAGCTAGCCTCATCGCCGAGGAGGAGACCTATGTCAGCGTGACCCGAGCAGGCTACCTCAAGCGCACTAGCCCACGCTCCTTCTCTGCCTCTACGGTAGAGGAAATCGGCAAGCGTGAAGATGATGAGCTGATCTTCTTGGCACAGGCCAAGACGACCCAGCACCTGCTGGTCTTCACAGACCTCGGCAATGTCATCTACCGTCCTGTCCATGAGTTGACAGATACCAAGTGGAAGGACATTGGAGAGCACTTGAGCCAAACAGTGACCAATTTTGACCAGCAGGAGCAGGTGCTCTATGCTGAGATTGTTGACCAATTTGACACGACGACCTACGTTGCCACCACGCAGTCAGGGCAAATCAAGCGGGTAGAGCGAAAAGAATTTACCCCTTGGCGGACCTACAAGTCTAAGTCAGTCAAGTTTGCCAAGCTCAAGGATGACACCGACCGTGTGGTGTCCCTCTCGCCAGTTGCCTTGGATGACATCATGGTCGTGACAACCAATGGCTACGCTCTGCGATTTAACGTCGAAGAAGTCCCAGTGATCGGCAGTAAGGCCGCAGGGGTTAAGGCCATCAACCTCAAGGACGGTGACCAAGTAGCCACAAGCTTTGTCGTGACCAGTAGCAGCATGTACCTCTTGACCCAGAGAGGTAGTCTCAAGCGGATGGCTGTCGCAGACATCCCAACCGCCAAGCGGGCAGGTCGAGGCCTTCAAGTCCTCCGTGAGCTCAAGACCAAACCTCACCGTGTCTTTGCGGCAGGCAGTGTCCAGTCAGAAGCTACAGAGCTAGATTTGTTTAGCACAGAAACCAGTCAGCAGACAGAAGTCTTGCAAGTAGTGGACCAAGCAGGCGCGACTTATACCATCAACCTAGCAGAGCTCGGTCAGTCCGAACGCACCAGCAACGGCAGCTTCATCTCGGACACGATTTCAGAGATTGGTGTGGCAAGAGCTAGTATGCTAAAATGAGGTCAAACATGATTCGCTTAGAGACGATTACCCCTGAGAATTGGCGAGTAGACCTAGCCGTTTCGGCTAATCAGTTATCTTTCGTTGCTCCTCGTGAAAGGATTTTAGCCAGAGCCTATGCCTATCGCGCAGAGCATAGCCGTGTGTTTATCATTTTTCATGATGATGTCCCTATCGGGATGGTACTCTACTATGATTACCCCAAAGGTCAGACCTATGAGCTTAGCCAATTTTTCATCTACGAAAGATACCAGGGACGAGGTTATGGGCGTCAAGCCATGTTACAGGTTTTTGATGTCATGCTAGCAGACGGTCGTTACCAGCAGGTTCGGCTATGCTACACAGCTGACAATCCAGCCACTAGGCGATTTTCTAACTCACTTGGTTTCCAAGCAACCTCTGAAGGAGATGATGAAGAGATTGTGATGGTGCGACCTTTAAGCTAACTGATTACTTCCATCTTCCGTAAGAGGCAAGATTTTTACTGAAATATGAACGGAGTATTTTATGAAAAAATTATCTCTCCTAGCCTTGGTAGGGCTAAGCCTGGCGGCTTGCGCTAATCAGCAGACTAGTCAGCCAGCACCCGCACAGACAGAGCGGGCAACAACTAGTATCGATTGGAGCAAGGCTGGTCCTGATGCTCAGAAACATCAGATTAGCTTTGCCGATGTCGAGCAGGCTGTTGCAGATGGTGCCGTTTTCTACGATGTCCGCTCGAAAGCAGAGTATGACTCAGGTAATTTTGGTATCACCGAGAGCTTTCCAATCACCGATATGGAAGCCGGAAAACTGCCAGACCTGCCTAAGGACACGCCGATTTATGTCCACTGCCTCAAAGGCATTCGCTCAGCACAGGCAACGAAAATCTTGCGTGACGCTGGTTTTATAACCATCTATGACATGGGCGGTCTGGTACATGTCGAGGCCATTGGTGGGCAACTGATTAAGCCGTAGAGAAATAGCAGAGCAGATAGGCTGTTGAAGGGACTAATCAAGCTTGTAAGCTCAGCTATTTTCCTGTAAAATAACCATAGAAAGGAAGTGAAACCATGAGTAAAAAGGATAAAAAAATTGACGTTCAGGTTACAGATGCTCAAGTAACTGTGGAAGGGCAGCAAGTTGAAGGGTTTGAGCTCGTTATTGGCAAACGTGTCATTGGGCGCATTGCAGAGCTGGATAATAAATTTGTTACCTTAAAAAATGATAAGGTTGATAGTTTTTTCAAAACGTTGGATTTGGCGATCACACACATTGTTGAAGAATACAACTTAAATCACTAAAAAATAGCTTAAAAGGCTTGCAATCAACAAGAAATTGTGGTAAACTGATTCTTGTTGTATGGGAAGATAGCGAAGAGGCTAAACGCGGCGGACTGTAAATCCGCTCCTTCGGGTTCGGGGGTTCGAATCCCTCTCTTCCCATTTTTTGGGGTATAGCCAAGCGGTAAGGCAACGGACTTTGACTCCGTCACTCGTTGGTTCGAATCCAGCTACCCCAGTCTTGGTCACGGTTCGCCCAGCTGATTTTCAGCGACCTAGAGAAATATTTTTGTTGTCAAAGGTTAGTGCGAGCTAGCTTTTGTTGGAGGATTTTTTAGAATGAATGAATTTGAAGATTTGCTAAACAGTGTTAGCGAAGTGAACCCAGGTGATGTTGTCACTGCTGAAGTATTGACTGTTGATAATGGTCAAGCTAACCTTATCATTAGCGGTACAGGTGTTGAAGGTGTTTTGACACTCCGTGAATTGACAAATGACCGTAATGCAGACATCAACGACCTTGTTAAAGCTGGCGAAACACTCGAAGTGCTTGTTCTTCGTCAAGTTGTAGGTAAAGATACTGATACAGTGACTTTCCTCGTCTCTAAAAAACGTTTGGAAGCTCGTAAGGCTTGGGACAAATTGATTGGTCGTGAAGGTGAAGTGGTTAATGTTAAAGTGACACGCGCCGTTAAGGGTGGTCTTTCAGTTGAGTTTGAAGGACTTCGTGGATTTATTCCAGCGTCTATGATTGACAGCCGCTTTATCCGTAACACTGAAAAATTTGTTGGTCAAGAATTTGACGCAAAAATTAAAGAAGTTTCAGCTGCAGATAACCGTTTCATCTTGTCACGTCGTGATGTTGTTGAAGAAACAACGTCAGTAGCTCGTCAAGAAGCCTTCTCTAAACTGGAAGTTGGTTCAGTTGTTACTGGTAAGGTTGCTCGTTTAACAAGCTTTGGTGCCTTCGTTGAACTCGGAGGAGTTGACGGTTTGATTCACGTGACTGAATTGTCACACGAGCGCAACGTTTCTCCAAAATCAGTTGTAACTGTTGGTGAAGAAGTTTATGTTAAAGTTTTGGCGATTGATGAAGAAGCTGGTCGTGTGTCATTGTCACTTAAAGCAACAACCCCTGGACCTTGGGATGGCGTTGAGCAAAAACTTGCTACTGGTGATGTGATTGAAGGTCAAGTGAAACGTTTGACAGACTTCGGTGCTTTTGTTGAAGTGTTACCAGGTATTGACGGATTGGTTCACGTATCACAAATCTCACACAAACGCATCGAAAAACCAAAAGAAGTTCTTTCAGTTGGTCAAGAAGTAACTGTAAAAGTTCTTGAAGTTAATGCTGAAGCAGAGCGCGTATCATTGTCTATCAAGGCTCTTGAAGAGCGTTCTGGTGAAGATGGTGAAAAACGTCAGTCACGTTCACGTCGTCCACGCCGTGAGCAAAAACGTGACTTTGAATTACCAGAAACACAAACTGGTTTCTCTATGGCTGACTTGTTTGGCGATATTGAGTTCTAATTGATAAAAAATAAATAAACTAAAGTGAGTTTCAATTCAACGAAGCTCACTTTAGTTTTTTATGTTTATTTTTAGTATTAGATAAATTGCAAGAATAAGTGCAACACTTATCACAATTCCTTCAATAGTGCTTCAAAAGCTGTTCTGTAAGCCAAACATTTTCGTGGTCGGTTATTGATGTCAAATAAGACTTTAGCCAATTGTCCATCAGAAATAGCAGCCAAATCGGTTTTCTTGGAGAAATATTCCCTCAGTAAACCATTGGCGTTCTCATTGCACCCTCTTTGCCAAGACGAATAGGGATCCGCAAAGTAAAAAGGAATGTCTAAGTTTTCCACCAAGGGATAACAGGCAAATTCCTTCCCCCTATCTGAAGTAAAGGTTTTAAAGGCTTCTTTTNCTGGCATCTTGAAAGCCAGGTAAAAGCGTGTTTTCCTCTCCACAAAGGTCGCTAAACAGCCCTTACTTTTGCCTCGGGAGGCTACCTCCGTATCTAGCTCCCAGTGACCGAAAGTCTGACGATTCCTAACTTTTTAGGGCGTTTGGAAATCGGTGTTCCAATCCTAAATTTCCCACGAGTTTCTCTGGGTTGTCGGCTTTTTCCTTTGCGACGTAAGACGCTTAAATCTAGGTTAATCAAGCCAGCATAGAGCCAGTTATAGATGGTCTTAAAAGCGACCATTGGCTTGTCTTCCAGCCGATAGTGACCGCAAATCTGTTCGGGAGACCAAGAGGTTCTCAAACCTTGTTCAATCTCCGCTTTTAACTCAGGGGTCAAACGAGACTGTCGTCCTTTTTGCTTAGCCTTTTGGTCAACATGTTTCTGGGCTAGGTCTGCGGAATAAGCAGCCGGACACCGTTCTAACTCTCTTGAGATGGTAGACTTATGGACGCCAAGTTTACTAGCAATTTGATGAGGTTTCAACCCTAATTCTAAATAAGTCTCTATCTTTATTCGCTCTTTTATGGTTCATGGGAGTAGCTCATAGGTTTCCTCGTGTTCTGGTAGTGTGGTTACGTACAGTTTACACGACAGAAACGCTATGAGTTTTTTTGTTGCACTATATTTTACAATTTATCAGTATTAAAAAAAGAAGCCCTAGAGGACTTCTTTTTGGAGACAATTTGGAGACAGTTCAAACCATTTTATCTCGTTTTAATATTTTATACAGTTGTTAAAATGCTGTTAGTTCAAATGAGTTAAGCTTAAGCTCTTAGTATCAGCTTTTTAGGATTAGAGGCTAAACTAGTCCACAGGACTAGTTTACTCCCACTCAATAATAAGTTTCATGGGTTGAGTGCCAGAAATCCTTGATTTAATAATGTTTTTTGCAACTGTTAAATCTATTTGGTGGGATTTCTGGCGGGGTTATCTTTTTAGATTTTGATTCCCGTTAAATTTAATTTTTGTCTTGGATGCAGTCTGAATAGATATGTTTCCGCTCATGATTTCGGCAATAGATTCATCAGCTCCACTCCAAAGATGTGAGTAATGTTTCAAAGTAATTTCTGGGCTAGAATGACCTAACCTTTTCGATAAAATCAAGACAGATACATTAAATTCGTTTATCAAATAAGAAGCGTTACTATGGCGAAGCCCTTTACCTTGTATTCGCTTTACGCCAGCAAGTTCAGAGTATCGTTTAATAATTCTAGCTAGTGTAGATTTTATCATCGGAAAGCTATCATAGGTAAAGACAAAATCAGTTTCATTACCTAAGCCGATTTCTTTTTGTCTTTCCTTCCAACACTTTAGAATAGCAATAGTATCATCATCTAGGGAAATAATTCGTTTGCCATCACTTGTTTTAGTGTAGGCGTTCCTTTGCCAGTTTTTCCTTGATTTTAGAATAAGCATATGATGTACACGCATCCGTTTCTTAGCGAAGTCAATATCGTTCCAGAACAGCCCCATGCCTTCGTTAATGCGTATGCCTGTTGTAAAATAAGTCCAGAGCATAACGAAATTTAGATGTTCGTAAAAATCATCAATGCAGATTTGAGCAATGACACACTCAAATTCGGTTTTAGTCCAGTAGGGAACGATAGCTTTTCCTTTTGGAATAGCTTTAGCCTTTTTAGAAATATTATTTTCCAAATACCCCATTTCTACAGCATAATCTAGGGATTTTCTAAACATACCAAAGATAAGACTAGCATAGGATTGAGAATAACCAGAGCCGTTTTCGTCCTTTCTTGATAGTAACCATATTCTATAATTCTGAATATCTTCAATAGTTAAATTACGTAATGTCCTATTTTCAAAGCGTTCAGCAATTTTTTCAAGGTTTTTGATTCTAACAGTATAAGTACTTTCTTCTACATACGATTTATAATATGGAATATAACAATCTAAAATAAATTGTTTTACGTTCATATTGTAATTAGCGTAGGCGTGAGCCTTATGATATTCTCGTTTTATTCTAGTAAGCTCTAAATAAGCTTCTCTGGCAGTAGTAAAAGGTTTTCCATTGCTATCTTTTCTGCTTTTCTTACGAATTCGCTTACCGCTGATTTTGTCAATTCCTAGTTCTGTTTCATAGAAATATTTTCCTTTCGTATCTATAAACACACCACTATAACGTGTTCTTGTCATTTGTCAGTCCTCATCCAGTTCTACACCGATAAGGTTCTCTACATTTTTACGTGGCACTAATCCGAGCCTACGGTTATTGTAGAATGGTATGCCTTTATTATACACCAAATCTTGCTTTACCGCCTGAATAATACTAATCGCAGTATGTTTTTTATAACCTAGTTTTATTAAGTCGTCTTTGCTAATCAATGGTTTCATACGCTCACAGTTCCTTTCTTATTCTTATTTTTGTGCCAGTTGAATTTGCGGTAATATCTCCATTCTCATCTATTGATAGGTTGTAAATAGCAATATCTTCTTTATATTCAAGATTATCTAAATGACCTAAGGAAACACTAGGGGTTAATCCCTCAAAATAGTTTCTTTCTAGATTTTCATAACTCACTATCGGCTTTATTAAGCCACGAGATGAAAAATATTTTGGCTGTTTATATCCACTTGGAATAGATAATAAATCTTTTGTGATATATTTTGTAATGTAGTTAGCAACTTTTTCAGAAGAATCGATTTTTGTAACGGTACTAAATCCTAATTGATATGAATCAACATTATAGACTTGCTTGCCATTCTTTTTTATCAATCGACCAGTTTTAGTATTTCTTGCTTTTGTTAATTTTGGACTAAAACCGCCTGTTACTCCATGAAAATGAAGCCGTCCATTCTTGTGTAATTCTGGTATGAAAATGTAACGAAATTTTCCATATTTTTCACGCTGAGCTTTGAGCCAAGTGCGTATTTTCTTTTTTACTATTAAATAATCATGAGAATTGATTTTCGCGTCGTCAAAAGTTAATGTCCAAAATAAATCGAAATCATTACATAATAGATAGTGACGGATTCGTCTTTTGATTCGATGAGATTGTTGATATAACTCATCATAGCTTGGCTTTTTGCAAGAAGGAGTAGTTTCTTTAATACCATTTTCTCCTAATCGTCTAATCTTAGGATTTCTATAATGAATTATCTCAAAAGTATTCGAGCTATATTGAACTATTTTGGTGTTATATACTTCTCTTATCATTTATCCTCCGCTTATCATGCCTGCATGTCAAGTAGCAGGCTGATACACACATCTAGCGAGCTCTGGCTTGCTTATGGGCAAGCCAGCTCACTAGATAGTTAATTCATTCTATCTGCTTTCTTGGAATAGTTTGAAAGTCTTTTATTTTATCTTTGAAATCTCTTGAGTTCAAATCAAAATATGGGGTCTCAAAATATTTTATTCCGTTTGTTTTCGGAGTTAAAATATATCCTTTTCCAACTCCTCCCCTGTACTCAGCCAAGAGGTCTTTTTTCTCTTTACCCATGACACTGTAAAAAGTTTCTTCGGATACGCTTGAATTACTTCCTAAAATAATTCTTGTCTGGCATTGTTCGGTTACTGCACGAGGTAAATCAGAGGCCAATAATTTTTGACTTGCTAACACAAGCAATCCCTTTCCAGAAGCTCTGGATTTTAATGCTAAAATTTTTAGTAATCTTACCATTTCTTTTTGCTGTGCTGGTGTACCGGATTCTAATGCTGCTAGAACTTCATCGAAAATAAGATAGTGGGCTGGCATTGAGTAATCTTTGTAGCTAGTTTCAAAATCAACAGAATCGAATGAGAAGTAGCGTTTATACGTATCCTCCATTTCAAAAACTAGCTGTTCCAAAAGAAGAATAATTTCTTCGGCAGTACGGGCAACTGTGACTCCTAAATTTTCAAAGGTCGCTCCTAGAGAAGTACATTTAGCATCAACTAAACTAACAGAGTGCCCCTGTTTGATTAGCAAACTAGCCAATGTTGCAAGATAGATAGACTTTCCTGCACCGCTAGGAGCTATAAGTAGTTGGTGGCAGGATTCGCTAGCTATATCAAAACATATATCTCCGTATAGACTTATAGGGGCATGATTGATATGGTAATCATCATCAGTTACCTCAAATAATTCGCTTACAGAATATCTTATTGGATTTTCTCCGTATTTAAGAATAATATTACTCTTCTCGATAGTAGATTCTAAAAGATTCCATTCTTTATGGGTAGCCTGAATAAGAAATTCGGTCAACCGCCTAGTTATTTCTTTTACTTGCTGAATACTAGGAATAGTCCCCGAGGGATTGAGTTCAATCACAGTCCTATTATCTGATTTGTAAAATTTCCACTCAACTGTTTTTATTTGAATCTTATTTGCAGGTAGTTGGATTAAGTCTAGCCGTTCTGTTGCAAGTTCAAGAATGCTTAAAAGTCTGTACTTCCAGATAGGAGAATAAATTGAAAATAAGAACCTCATACTAGTATGAACAATAAAAAGAGCGACAAGAGTAGAAGATACAATAATACTTATCTTGTGGACAACGCTTAATATAGGCAACAATGATGAAAGAAAGGTAATAGGAAGAGTTAGTAGGAGAACCTTAAATAGTTTCTTGAGAAAAGTAGATTGTTTTTCTTTACGAGTTTCTATAGTTTCTGATACAGATAAGTAAGTAGGGGTATCCTCACGAAAATCATATCTACTCAAATTTCGTTTTATTTTAGTTAATATCATGATTTAGTAGTCCCCAATAACTTTAGTTCTGAAATTATGAGCTTGAATTCTCTGTAAGCACCTCCATTCCGACCATCAGATACCCATTTCAGTGCTAATAGTGCTTCATCTAAGTCGATAGTTTTTGCTATGATAGCTTCGTTATTGAGTTTCTTCAAAGCTGTTTCATCATTTTGTAGTTCAATCGTAAAGGGCTTTATAGTGCTTAAATCTCCCCCGACTTCTTGAATAGCTTTTACAATTTCTGGCTGGAGAGCAGATAAAACTTTTTTACTTATTGTTCCATCGATGACTTCATTTTTTTCATTACGCTTAGGGATATCTCTGCATTCAATAACAAAAGCAGTAGTAGGAATATGTTCGACATTGGAAGTTCCAATAAGTAGATTTTTTAAGCTAGGTGAGCTGAAACTCACATTTTCAATATTTATTGACATACATATACCTCAGTTGTATTTATTGTGTGCACACTTGATAAATTTATCAAGAAGTTCATGACCTCCTTGACAATCTTATTTTTACATTTTTTCCCCCACTTCGTGTGGGGATAATTTTTTAATGACAATAAAAAAATCCCCTCACTTCGTGAGGGGAAAAATGTTATAATGAAGGTTTAATCATTTTTGTTTATCAAATTTTCAAGTGTTATTCTATCTATTAATGGTAATAAAACATACTTTGCTAACAAATCTAATTTTTTCGGAAGTTTTTGGAAACTCAGATAAGCATTGTCATTTTTAGGGTAAAGTGTAATTTCATAATTTTCTATAAATGAAAATATTGAATCTTCCTCTAAAATTTCTATATTATCGAATTGGTTATATGTAAAATCAATAAATTTATCTTTCAGTTCATCATAATTGGAACTACCAAAAGAAAAATTTACTTGAAAATATTCTTTGATAGAATTCGTATCTATTAAAGATAAATTCAATAGATGCTTGGCGTATTCAGGTATTTCTTGAATATCAAGTATCATTGCGATAAAGAAATCTTCTAGATAATCATCTATATTATCGCCCCAAAGTAATTCATTTTCATCATTAAAACAACGTACTTCATTAACCAAGTATTTTAATATATCAGGAGTGATTAAATAAGGATTGTTCCTGCTTAAATCAGATAAATTGGAGTAATTTAATATTTTCCCAATAAGTTTTTCATCTGAATGTAAATCAATACGTCTTTTAAATTTTAAATCTTTGTATTTCTTTTGAATTCTCTGTGAACATTTTTCAAAAATAAAATGACACGAGTTAGGAAAACTTTCTTTGCATAAATTATTGAATTGCTTCTTTGGCATATATTTAACGCTCCTCTGAATCGTCTGGAACATAAGTAATTACATCAGATACGTTACAGTCTAAAATAAAACACAAAGTATCTAATGTAGCTGTAGTTATTGGTTTTCCTTTTTTCATTCTATGTAGCGTATTGCTTGATAAGCCGTGGTGAAAAATTAACTCATATTCAGTCTTACCTTGTTTAAATAAAGTTTCGTAAAAAGGTTTATATGAAATCATCATTCCCATCTCTTTTCTTTATAGATAATTTCATTCTACCGTTGTCAATCTATTGACTATACTCAATAAGTTAAGTATAATTTACATAATGAAAGCGAAAATAAAAAAAGGAGTTTACCATGAAGCTAGAAGATTTTCAAATTTTTCCCTTCAAAAGTATTCAGGAATATATTTCTGACAAAGAAACAGCAGTTAAATTTAACTTTTTATTTCAAGGAGATGAACCTGACCGTTCTGAATTAACAAAATTAATATATAAGGAAATTTTTGAATGGTATAACGATAAAGAGCATAGTGGGGACACGCTTATAACATATCGTACCGCAATTTTTAGGAAATATTATGGAAAATCTTATAAATATCTTCCAAGAGAAACACAAGAAGAAATTCTCGAAGTTATCCAATCACACACGAATCACAACAAAAATTTCCCTTTTGAATTTGAGTTGGAAGTTAATGGAAATTTAGTAAACCAAATTTGTAATAATTATCAGATAGGAAATTTTGGGATATTTCCTAAAGGAAAAATCAATCCTGCAAGAGCCAATTCTCCCTATAATGATTTTTTTGACCTTGCTCTATCAGTCATCTGGGATTTATATGATGGTACATTAACTCCGGATGATGATTTTAAAAAAGCAGTTTTAGATGAGAAAGAATATTTTGACCAATTTGAAGATTTTGAGACATTTATTTCTGAAAACTTTCTTTCTGCATTTTTTGATGAGGAAGGATATTTAATTCGATTATCTGAAATTGATAGTTTTGAAGAATATGTAAGAATAAGCAACAAAATCATTTATAAAAGGGGAATGTTTATTGTTCAATACTTAAGAAACTTGTACGATATTGATAATACTAGTTCTTTAGATACACTAGAGGAACCTCTAAATATACACTTGAACCCGTATGATGAGGCATTAAAAACTTTGGAAATCGTAGAGGGAGAAATAGAGAGAATTGATAATCTGGAAAGAGAATACGACGAAGTTTCTCTTAAAAATCAAATTCATCAGCAAGTCTCGACTAGCAAGAAAATTCATGGTCTAATAATCATTGTTATTTTCATATTTTGTATAGTATTTTCTCGTAATGTTTTATTCTCTGCAATATTATTTTTATGTTTAATAGTAACTTTAGTTTTATACATTATTGACAAAATTAGAATTTATAAAGAGCGAAGAAAATTTAATAAAATAGCAGATGAAATCAACAGAGAATACCGTTCCAAGATGAATGAACTCCTTACAAACTTACAAAAAGAATACTATTTAATACCTGAAAAATTCAGAAATTATCATGATATATCTAGAATTCGAAACTTTTTAGAATCTGACATTGCTGCAAATTTGCCACAAGCAATTCATTATTATTCAAATGAGTACAATACAAAAATGATGGAAGAACAGATTTATAATTTACATCATTCAAATAAAATTTTACAAGATAGAGTTACGGAGCTTGAATTAGAAAAAGAGAGAAGAGAGTCGGATAGATATTAATAAAAAGGAGAAAACTATAATGGCAAAATTTAATTTCCAAACAATTCAAGTTTATAGTGAATTAAGTAAGTTTGAGATAGAAGAAATACTATATAATTCCACCAAAAGGCTGAATGGTAGTATTGAGAGGCAAAATTCTGAAGAAATCTCATATTCTGGTCAAGGAAATTTTTTAGACTATATTAAACATCCAGGTTTAAGTAGATATACATGTTGGCAAGTCTTAGTCACTATATCAGATTTAGATAACAAACGAAAGGTTGAGCTGACAGCGGTCGGAGAAAGCCCAGTTAGTTACCTAGTAAATAACTTTCTCTCATTCATTACTTTTGATACCTTATTCCAAGGTCATCGCAATCTCAATTTCGGTATATCCAAGGAAAAGGCTAAATATTTTTCTAGTCTCTTGTAAAAATTTTAGATAAAAAAACTCTTTACTTCAAATTAAGAGTTTTTTTATTTTAGTTTATAAAAATATAATAGGGTATTTAATTTGTCTTCAGAAATAATGGTATAATATTTGTAATAAAAGTAAGTGAGCAGAATAGATGTATATTTTTGAAACAACTGAACAGAATAATGCTAAGGCGAACGATTTTGAAACAAAGTCATTACTATATTTAATGAGTTTTAAATCTGATAGTACTGATATAGATTCATTCTTTGTCGATTGTTTTAATGATATCACTGGAGTCAGTAATGATTTATTAAAACTTTGGGATGTTCAATCCAAAAATGTTGCCTCACTGACACCAAGAACTATTGGGAGACATTTGATAACATTATTTCAAAATTTTATATCACCACTTGAGTTTTATGAATATATTTTATTTATCCCGAAGTTAAAAGAAAATTATCTAAATGATATTACGTTAACTGAATTTAAAATTGATAATTTTAAAGATATAGTTAAAATAAGAGAAGGGCTAGTAGCAGAATTTAAACGTAGGAAAAATTTGGAATCGCTAGATTCAAAATACTCCTCACAAATTTCTGAATTTTTAAATCAGATATATTTTGTTACAGGAGATAGTTCGAAAGCTATTTACATTAAAAACATAATTCAGTTTAAAAGTAATATCAGAGATGATACTTTCTTTGAATCTATTTTTGATGAAGTTAGAAGTAAACAAACGGAATTAAAAAATATTTCCATACATAATATTTCTATTAATAATGTTGCAGACGCTTTGAATCTAAAAAAACATCTTACTAGGAAACAATTAGAAACTTTAGTCGTTAACAGAATAATTGGAGTTGAATTGTTCAAACGACGTATTCCCAATGATTTTATTGATGTTATAAAGGACGAACCAAAATCAGAAAGAAAAGATATAGTACAAAATTGTAATACTAATTTATCTCGATTACTTTTTAACAAAAATAGTAATAAACGATTGTTTTGGGAGCTTCTTGAGCGTATATTAATTTTAGTAGAAGAAAAAGAAGATATTTACGAAATTTTGGACATAATCAAGCAAAATAGAATTCCTAAAATGATAGATGAAGATTTTACTTTATTGTACTTAATATCAATGGTTAAAGAAGGGATTGAAGAAAATGTTGATTAAAAAAATTGCATTTGGTAACTTAGAAGAAGCCTTTATTGAAGAACGATTAACAGATGGGGTTAATATAATTTATAGTGATGAAAATAATAAAGGAAAAACATTACTATTTCAAGCATTTATGTATTCAATTGGAAATACACCTATTTTCCCTGGAAATTTTAAAAAAGATGATTATTATTTTTATTCAATGATTAATTGTGCAGGAGTCGATTATGAATTCTTACGAAAGAAAAATACATTTTTAGTTAGATATCTTCAAGAATTTCATATCTTTGAAACTCTTTCTGAGTTGAAGTATTTTTTGAAGCAACAAAATATTTTCGATATTCCAGTGATTGAAAAAAACGGTAGGGAAAAAGTAGCCGATTTAGAACTTTTTTATGAGTTGTTTTTCGTTGGACAAGATAGTAGAAATCCTTCAAATATTGTTAATAAAGGATATTATAATAAAAGTGATTTTTTCAGTATGATAATCGCATTGAAAGGATATTCTAATATTAGTCATAGCAAAGAATTAGATGAAATAAAAGAAGAAGTTAAGGCGGTTCAGAACGAAATCAAAGCCAATAAAGAATATCTAAAATTACTCAAAACAGACAAAAATGTTTCTAGATATTTAGATAAATTTACTAGTAATGAAGAATTTGAAAAATTTCAAAGCCGCTCAAAGAAACTAAATGACAAAATTAGCGAAATACAACGAGAACGAAATAGAGAACAAGTTAGACAGGATAAATTAAATCAACTATTAAAGGAGCTAAACTCGCTTAACAGAGAAATAAAAAGTGGGAATGTCTATTGTACAGATTGTGGCAGTTCTAACATCAGCTTTAAAAATCGTGATGTTAATTTTGATTTAAGTAACGTAGAAGTAAGAAAACAAGTTTTAAATTCGATTGATTTTCAAATTTTAATGAGTAAAAATGAAATTACTGAGTTGACCGAAGAACTCAATGAAGTTCAAGATGAATTTAAAACACTTTTAAAAGATACTCCAAAGGATTTTAAAAAAAGTTTATTGTATTCTGAGATTATCAATACAGATATAGATTATGATGATAAGTTGTTAGAGCTAAATAAAAAATTACACAGTTTACAATTTGATAAATCAATTTTAGAACAAAGAGGTTTAAACAATAAGGAAGCGATAAAATTAATTAAAGAGGATATCGTTACAAAAATGAATACTCTTTATAAAAAAATTGACCCTAGTGGGAAATTGATTTTTGATGATTTATTTACCAAAAAAGATGCTACTTATTCTGGAAGTGACGGTCAAGTATATTATTTTTGCAGATTAATTTCTCTAAATAACTTATTAAAACATTCATATCCAATTATCAATGATTCTTTCAGAGAAGGTGAAATCTCTACTGGAAAAGAAGAGTTAATGATTAAACATTTTAAAACATTAAATAAACAAGTCCTTCTTTCTGCTACACTAAAAAATCAAGAATATATTGATAATAAATACGAAAACCTCCCTGATATAAATGCGATTGATTATAGTATAAATAATGATAGTAAAATCCTTGATTCGAAATATATTGATGAATTTATTACTTTACTTAAAAAATTTAATATTGAACTATAAGGTAAGTTATAAAAACTCTCCTAGTGGAAAACTAAGAGAGTTTTTATAATACATTTGCCATATTTTGGCGGGGAAATTGGCGGGGTACCATATCTAAAAAGATAGAATTTATACCATTCAAATTTCGAAAACCCTTATAAAATCAGCGTAAAACTTTTATTTTTACTTTCTATATTATTCCCACTCAACTGTTGCAGGTGGTTTGCTGGTGATGTCGTAGACGATGCGGTTAACATGGTCGACTTCGTTGACGATGCGGACAGAGATTTTTTGCAGGACATCCCACGGAATTTTAGCAAAGTCAGCGGTCATGCCGTCGATGGAGGTGATGGCACGGATAGCGATGGTGTAGTCATAAGTCCGACCATCTCCCATGACGCCAACAGAGCGGACACCGGTATTGACAGTGAAGTACTGCCAAATGTCACGATCAAGTCCTGCCTTGGAAATCTCCTCACGCAGGATAGCGTCGGATTCACGGACGGTCTCAAGTTTTTCCTCGGTAATTTCCCCCATGACACGGATGGCAAGACCTGGTCCTGGGAATGGTTGCCGCCAGACAATCTCATCAGGCATACCAAGAGCGGTTCCCAAGGCACGGACTTCATCTTTGAAGAGGGTGTTGAGGGGTTCAATCAGCTCAAACTGCATGCCTTCGGGTAGACCGCCAACGTTGTGGTGGCTCTTGATGGTCTGAGCCGTTTCAGTTCCAGACTCGATGATGTCCGTGTAGAGTGTTCCTTGGGCGAGGAACTTGACATCCTTGAGCTTGCTAGCTTCATCATCAAAGACATAGACAAATTCGTTGCCGATAATCTTACGTTTTTGTTCTGGGTCAGAAATACCAGCCAACTTATCGAGGAAGCGTTTGGCAGCGTCAGCTTTAATAATCTTCAGTCCAAACTTGCCACCCAGCATGTCCATGACTTGGTCAGCTTCACCTTTTCGGAGCAGACCATGATCGACAAATATACAGGTCAGTTGGTCACCGATGGCGCGTTGCAAGAGGACCCCAACGACAGAGGAGTCAACGCCACCAGACAGTCCCAGTAGGACTTTTTTGTTGCCGACAGTGGCACGGATGTTCTCAATAGCCATGTCAATGAAGTTGTCCATAGACCAGTCCTGACGGGCTCCACAGATGGTAACTGCAAAGTTTTTCAGGATGTCATTTCCGTAGACAGAATGGCGCACCTCTGGATGGAATTGAATACCGTAAACCTTGATATCGTCATTTTCAATAGCGGCATAGGGACAGTCGGCAGAAACGGCTGTGCGAACGAACCCGTCTGGGATTTCCGTTACCGCATCACCGTGGCTCATAAGTACCAGTTGCTCCTCAGGCGTATTGCCAAAGAGAGCGGACGTCTTGTCGTGCTGGAGTGGCGCTTGTCCGTACTCACGGTGACCAGCCTGCCCAGCAGGCACGACCTTCCCCCCAAAGGTTTGGGTAATCAACTGCATGCCGTAGCAGATACCGAGAATGGGAATGCCTAACTCGAAAATCTCAGGGTCGATGGTAAAACTGCCATCCTCGTAAACGGAGTTTGGACCACCAGATAGGATGATACCGATAGGCTTGATAGCACGCACCTCATCGGCAGAAATTTTGTGGCTAAGCAATTCCGAAAAGACACCGAACTCACGGATACGGCGAGTGATCAGCTGGTTGTACTGGCTACCGTAGTCGAGAACAATAATTTTTTGCACATCTGGGGTAGAAGTAGTGGTCATGGGCTTCCTTTCTATCAAAAAGCAATTATCCTCTCTATTTTACCATAGACAGCACTTTTTTTGTAGTAAAATATATAAAATCAGTTGGAACGTTTGTTCTAGGAATATTTATGTTATAATGAAAGGTGTCTAGCTATACCAATTAGCAAGTAAGGAGATAGCATGTTACCAGCTTATATGATCATCAGAGATGAGTTGAAAAAACAGGTAGATGAGAGAAAGTGGTCTGTTGGTGATCGTTTGCCTAGCGAACGTGATTTGGCAGAAGCATTTGGGGTGAGTCGGATGACCTTGCGTCAGGCGGTCACTCTACTCGTTGATGAAGGTGTTTTAGAGCGCCGTGTCGGATCTGGGACTTATGTTGCTAGCCGACGTGTACAGGAGAAGATGAGGGGGACGACTTCTTTCACTGAAATCGTGACCTCACAAGGGCGTTTACCATCCAGTCGCTTAATTTCCTATCAACGAAAGGTTGCTAGTGAGACGGAGTGTCAGCAGTTGGGCTTATCAGCTGGTGAGCAAGTCATTCGTATGGAGCGGGTACGCTATGCGGATAATCTACCTTTGGTTTATGAAGTTGCAAGCATTACTGAAAAGCTGATTAAGGGGGTTGACCGCAAGGACATCACGGAACATTTTTTCCAAACCTTAACCGCAAACGGCTATGCCATTGGCAAGAGCCAGCAGACTATCTATGCCAAAACGGCTAGCGAACGGGTAGCTAGCTATCTGGATGTGACCAAAGGACATGCGATTTTGGCACTGACTCAAGTGTCCTATTTCACTGATGGTCAGCCTTTCGAGTATGTCCGTAGTCAGTACGTTGGCGATCGGTTTGAGTTTTATTTGGAGAATAATTAATGACTAGTTTTGATTTATATCTTCCCCCAAAAGAAGAGCTTGTCTTGAATCCTAATGAGCTTAGTCTCTATCGTTATGATTTGCGTTATTTGTCTCTAGCCCCTCTACAACGTGTTACAGCAAATAGATTATCGGAAAAAATGTTTCAAGTGGTACAAGAAAATGGACTTTTAGAACGTTTAACAAATTCTGATAAGAAAGGTGATGTAGAGTATGTCGCAAGTTTGACTGATTATGCCAAGGACAAGTTGGCCAAAGGAGAGTGGGTTATTGGCACGCGTAAAGAAACAGGTACTCTTTATGGTGTCCTAAAAAATGCTCATACTGGGAAAATTGTTCATCAAGTTGACTTAGTTCCGAGTGAGATTGAGCAATTGGCACCTTTGACAGGTTTATCAGCTATTCAAGCTCAGTTGAGCCAGATTGTTAGACAGTTAGAAGATATTGCGAGTGTTCTTGCTCGTGTGGAACAAGGACAATATACCGATCGTTACGCAGGCTTTTTCACAGCTCGTCAACTTGTCATTGAAGCTCTAGTTTCTAGAAATGACGCCGTTAAGCAAAAATTGCTCATTTCAGCCATTGAACAGACAAATGAAACACGGTCTAGATTAATGTTGGCTCTACACCTTGATGTGACCAGTTACACGAATCCTAACTTATCTAATCGTGATAGTACTATTCTAGAATATCGGATTCCTCA
This sequence comes from Streptococcus sp. E17BB, assembly GCF_041807725.1. Lineage (NCBI taxonomy): Bacteria > Bacillati > Bacillota > Bacilli > Lactobacillales > Streptococcaceae > Streptococcus > Streptococcus sp. E17BB. The sequence continues at coordinate 19,149 of NZ_JBGTZC010000003.1, read as the reverse complement.
AACAATTAATTACTTAAATGCCCTTGTTCAGTTGACAGTAATCACTTATACGGCTTTGGAAGAAATGGATGCTATTATAGCGTGTTTAACCAATTATAAAACCTTCGTCAAAGACATCTTCTTTACTCCTTACACAAATGACGGTCGTTGTTTAGCTTGGCAACTGGATAATTTTAGCAAGGGAAATAGTTCGTATTTTAGAAACTCATTTTCGGATGTGACGACAAATATTGAGAAAGTTATTGAAACAGCTACACAATTATCATTGGAGGATAGAAAGTTATGAGTGAAGTAATCATTAAGAAGTGTTTAGAATTGACCTGTGAAAAAGAGGTTCATCAAACAGGTGCTTATTTTTGCGGTGAACACGAAAAAGGATTCAGGAGATCAAGAAAATTTATCGTAGGTAGCCTTTTAACCCTTGCAACGTCAGCTGTTTTATATAAATTAAACAATAAAGACAAACATTAGAAATGGAAACTATCATGACAGCAACCTACATCAACGTTATCGGAGCAGGCTTGGCGGGGTCTGAAGCGGCCTACCAGATTGCCAAGCGGGGCATTCCTGTCAAGCTCTATGAAATGCGTGGGGTCAAGGCAACGCCCCAGCACAAGACAGACAATTTTGCCGAGCTGGTCTGCTCCAACTCTCTGCGGGGGGACAGCCTGACCAATGCGGTTGGTCTCCTCAAGGAAGAAATGCGCCGTTTGGACTCGGTTATCCTGCGAGTAGCAGAAGCGACCCGTGTGCCTGCCGGTGGAGCTCTAGCCGTTGACCGCGAGGGCTTTTCAGCTCTTGTAACGGCAGAAGTGACCAACCACCCTCTCATTGAGGTCATTCGCGAGGAGATTACGGAGATTCCGACAGATGCCATCACGGTGATTGCGACTGGTCCATTGACCAGCGACAGCCTGGCGGAAAAGATTCACGCCCTGAACGGTGGCTCTGGCTTTTACTTCTATGACGCGGCAGCCCCTATTATCGATAAAAACTCCATCGACATGAGCAAGGTCTACCTCAAGTCCCGCTACGACAAGGGCGAGGCGGCCTACCTCAACTGCCCCATGACCAAAGAGGAGTTCCTGGCCTTCCACGAGGCTTTGGTCAATGCTGAAGAGGCACCTTTGAACAGTTTTGAAAAAGAGAAGTACTTCGAGGGCTGCATGCCGATTGAAGTCATGGCCAAGCGGGGCATCAAGACCATGCTCTATGGACCGATGAAACCGGTGGGCTTGGAGTATCCTGATGACTACGAGGGACCTCGAGATGGTGACTTCAAGACCCCTTATGCCGTTGTCCAGCTCCGTCAGGACAATGCAGCTGGCAGCCTATACAATATCGTCGGTTTCCAAACCCATCTCAAGTGGGGGGAGCAGAAGCGGGTCTTCCAGATGATTCCAGGGCTGGAAAATGCCGAAATTGTCCGCTACGGGGTCATGCACCGCAATTCTTACATGGATTCGCCAAATCTTTTGGAACAGACCTTCCGCTCCAAGCTCCGTCCAAATGTCTTTTTCGCTGGGCAAATGACAGGCGTTGAGGGCTATGTCGAGTCAGCTGCTTCAGGCTTGGTCGCAGGAATTAACGCTGCTCGCTTGTTCAAGGGTGAAGAAGCCGTAATCTTCCCAGAGACGACGGCTATTGGTAGTTTGCCTTACTATGTGACCCATGCCGACAGCAAACATTTTCAACCCATGAATGTCAACTTTGGCATTATCAAGGAGCTTGAGGGGGAGCGTATTCGTGATAAAAAAGCCCGCTATGAAAAAATTGCGGAGCGAGCACTGAATGATTTGGACCATTTTTTGACCGTTTAGGAGAAGACTATGCGACTGCTATTTACCATGGACAAAGGAGACTGGGCGGACTGTACCAGCACTTTTGTCAGAAATTCTGCTCGTAGCATTATTATCCGCGATAAAAAACTAGCCATGCTACACAGCCTGCGCTATGATTATTATAAATTTCCTGGTGGCGGTATTGAGCCTGGCGAAACGGCAGTTGATGCCCTGGTGAGAGAGACTAGGGAAGAAGCAGGACTTATCATCAAACCAGACAGTATCACCCCCTATGGCTATGTGCACCGCCGTTTGAAAAGTCATCAAGATCCGTCTGTTTGTTTTGTGCAGGATAATTTTTATTACCTCTGTGAGGCTGAAGACCAAATATTAGCACAAGAACTGGATTGTTACGAAGCTGAAGAAGGCTATAGTCTGGTCTTTGTGACAGCTCAGGATGTTCTTGACAAGAATTTTTCGGTAGGAGAGACACCTTATGATAGGACGATGTTTGAACGAGAAGCTCGAGTGGTGAACTGTTTCATCGCTGAAGGTCTTTTAGACTAAGTTTTTATGTAAAATATCCTAATACCAGTGTAAAATAACTGATAAGAAGTAAATTATGGCTAAAACTTACGATTCACTCTATTTCATCTCTTAACTCACTATAGTGACGGTCGCAGCGTGGATTTGGTGATTGATTTAGAACAACGTTACTATCATTTGCAATTCATCGGTAAAAATCAACGTGTGACAGATAAAACTGACTTTTTGCTCCTGCGTCATCGCAAGATTGACCAGCTCCGTCGGGATTTGGAGAACATAAACTTTCTTTCGTGGAAAAGCATTCCCTTTGGACAACTACATTACCATGATAGCATGATTTCTTATGCTTATGATTTTGACCTAGATAGTGAAGAAGGTCAGGACGAGGGCATCTTGAAAAAGCATGTTCCAAAAGAAACTCTCCCGCAGTTTCATCGCTTCTTAGAACAAGCAATCGGAACGACCTTCGGCTCTTACAAAGTTTATGAAGATTAGAAGAGGTAAATAATGCCGAGAACACTTGATAAAGATCGCTTTTTTCAGCTCGTCACTACTGCCTACAATCATTTGAATCACCAGATAACAGATGATCTAAAGCAAGGTCTGCTTGAGACCGCTAAAACCATTCAAAAAGGTGGCAATCTTGATCTAGCAGCGGTGCGGTTGGCTAGGTTGGTAACTGCTGAAATCCGTTACTACCAGTTGGGACAAACTGCCCCTAAAGAATTGGTTGATTTATCAAATTTTGTCAACAAGAAACAAGGCCACTACTGGTTTTGGTCTTCTCTAACACGCTTGTCTGGGTTCAAATGGTGATTGTCTGGCAATTTTGACGGCATATCACAATACATCATCTTAAAAGAAGAAACAAATTCCCTCGAAGTGGCAAGACATCGAGGGAATTTTATGATTTCTATTTTTTCTGATTAAAGAAGTTTTGGAGGTTTTTGCCGACATCACCAATCACTCTACCAGCATCATCTGCGACCTTACCTAACTGATTGATGTTGTCACCGACCAGTTTACCAGCTTGTCCTAGACCGTCTGCGATGGCTTTTTGAAGCTGTTCTTGTTGAGCTTTGTCCTTGTCGAGGAGGACTTGGCTCTGGGCGATAACCTCCTCAGTTAGGTAAAAGACACGGATCACAGTTCCTTGTTGTGCCACCTTGGTCAAAAGGTTCGGCTTAGGGTCGTTGTCGACAACGAGACCAACTGTTTTATTAGCCCATTCTTTACGAGGCTCCGCGATGACTTTGGAAGCGGTAAAGCCTTTTTTCTCCAGTAACTCGAGCGCATCATCCAGCATCATACCAGCAAGGACAGGGAGGTCAACCTCTCCATCGCTTTGATCAATAATATCAGCGTCAACGTAATAGAGGTTGATAATAGTGTTGGGGTGAAGACGACCGGCTTTTGGTTGCATATCAACAACTTCATTGGGGCGTTTATCTACCCAACGTTTGTCTGGTTTGGCTAGGGTAATCACCACGTTAAAGCCTAATTTCTCAAGGGCATTTTTAGCTTGGTCGAGGTCTGTTCCGATAAACTGAGGAACGGTGATGAGTTCTTTATTGTGTTCATGATGGCGGTCGAGGGCTTTTTCGACATGGGGTTGAGCAAATTCAAGAGCCTGTGCAGCACCTAGAGCAAATTTTCCAACCTTTATAGCTCCTTTAATTACTTTTGGATTTATTATAGCCATAATCATCTCCTTTGCTTAGTTGTCGTTTTATTATAGCATGTTTTAGTAGCTTTCGCAAAAAAATAGAGCGGTTTCAATGAGTTGAAAATCCTGTGTAAAGCTCTTCCATTTTCCCAAAAATAAACCTTACAATCCTGTAAGCGCACGGGCTAAGAGAGTGGGGTATAATAATAGTATCAAGAAACAAAGGGGTGTCATTATGCTACTACAAGTTAATCATTTGGAGAAGGTTTTTAAGACCCGATTTTCAAAAACGGAAGTTCGTGCCCTGCAAGATGTGGATTTTGCGGTTGAGGAGGGTGAGTTTATCTCCATCATGGGGGAGAGCGGGTCTGGGAAGACGACCTTGCTCAATATTCTAGCGACCTTGGACAAGCCAAGCAAGGGGCAGGTGGTGCTGAATGGTCAAGACATCACGCAGATTAAGGACAGCAAGCTCTCCGAGTTTCGCTTGAACAATCTGGGCTTTGTCTTCCAAGATTTTAACCTCCTGGACACCCTGTCGGTGCGGGACAACATTTATCTGCCGCTGGTGCTTAGTCGGACAGCGGTCAAGGAGATGGAGAGTCGACTCTCTCCCCTTGCTCCTAAGCTCCGCATCGCAGACCTTCTGGACAAGCGTCCTTTTGAACTGTCCGGTGGGCAGAAGCAGCGGGTGGCGATTGCAAGAAGTTTGATTACCCGTCCACAGCTGATTTTAGCGGACGAGCCGACTGCGGCGTTGGACTACCGCAATTCGGAAGACCTGCTCAATCTCTTTGAAGCCATCAACCGTGATGGGCAAACCATCCTCATGGTGACCCACTCCGCCAAGGCTGCCAGCCACGCCAAGCGGGTACTCTTTATCAAGGACGGCAGGATCTTCCATCAGATTTACCGAGGGCAACGCAGCAATGATGACTTTGCCAAGGACATCTCCCTCTCCATGTCAGCCCTCTTAGGAGGTGACTGAGATGTTTTATCTAAAATTAGCGCTCAATAACATCAAAAATGCTAAAGAAGCCTTTGGTCCATTTATCCTAGCTAGTCTAGTCCTCTACTTGCTTAATGGGTCAACGTTACTGGTGCTATTTAGTCCGATAGTGAAGACCATGCGTCAAGGCACCATCACATTGGCTTTAGCAACAATTGTTCTTAGCTTTTTTTCCGTCATTGTTGCCATTTATAGTTTTAATGTTCTCCTCAAGCAACGTAGTCGTGAGTTCGGACTCTATAACATGTTGGGCATGAACAAGAGACAGATTGGTCTTGTCGCTAGTTTGGAGCTGGTTGCCATCCTGCTCATTGTCCTAGGCCTTGGGAGCCTGTTGAGCAGTGGTTTTGCCCATGTGTTTTACCTCATCTTTATCCACCTGGTCAGAGGAAACCATCTTGATTTCAGCCTTTCACCGCTGGGTTTTCTGGCCAACAGCATGATTTTTTCAGGGATTTTTGCCCTATTGATGCTGATCGGGTGGAGTAGGGTCAGGTCCTCCTCACCCTTAGTGCTTTTTCAGACAGCAGAAAGTGGTGAACGTGAGCCCAAGGGCAATGCTTTTTTAGCCTTGCTCAGTCTGCTAGCCCTAGGTGGTGGGTATACCTTGTCTTTAACTTCTCATCAAGCGGAAGGGCTCTTGCTGCTTGGTCGCTTTTTTATCGCTGTGATCTTAGTCATCATCGGTACCTACCTCTTTTACATGTCTTTTATCGCTTGGTTTTTGAAACATCGCCGAGCTAATAAGACTTATTTCTACCAGCCCGAGCACTTCATCACGACTAGTCAGATGATTTTCCGCATGAAACAACATGCGACAGGGTTAGCCAATATTACCATGCTGGCCATCATGTCCTTTGTGACCATTGCCACCACAGTAGCCCTCCACACAGGCATGATAAGCAATCTGGATCGTCTCTACATCGATGACACCAATACTCAAATACGTTTCGTCGCTGAAGAGGAGGGACAAGGGCGAGCTGATTTTCAAAAGTATGTGCTGGATAAACTGCCAGAGCACAAGCCCTACATTGACTATCAAGTGACCATGTTTCCTGTTCAGCTAGGGCAGGGGCGGCAGTTTGTGGCGACAGCGGATGCGAGGTCAAACGGAGATGGCTTGGGTTTATCCTATCTCTATGTGGTTAGCTTAGAAGATTTTCGCAAGTTTGGTAATGAGGTCGCCGACTTGGCACCTGGTCAAGCCTATTTTTACCTGCCAAACGGCGCCAATCAGCTGGATAGTTTTGAGTTTCTGGGGTATTATCTGACGATTAAGGATAACCTTAAAACAGCTCGCTATTCTGACCTGCTTAACACCGTCTCATCGGTTCTGCTTGTAGTGGAAAATGCTCAGGTACGTGATGCTCTTTATCAAGCCCATACGAGTTTGAAGAATCCACCAATTCCCTTTGATTCGCGTTATCAGGTCTTTATGACCCTGACAGAAGAAGAGTTGCAAGAGCTGAAGACGAGCAATGCTGAGCTGCTTTCCCCTGATGGCGAACTCATCGCAACTGTCTTGACGAGGAAAGATTTTGACGAGGTGGCAATCGGATTTACGGGTGGTTTCCTCTTTGTCGGTTTTCTCTTAGGCATCGCCTTTCTGCTTGGAGCTGCCCTGATTATTTACTACAAACAGTATAGCGAAGGGCACGAAGATAAGCGTTCTTATCGGATTTTACAGGAAGTTGGGATGTCTCGTCAAGACGTCAAAGGCACCATCAACTCTCAAGTTCTGACGGTCTTCTTTATGCCCTTGGTCATTGCTGTGCTTCATTTCTTACTAGCTCTGACCATGCTGAAACAGATGTTGGCACTTTTCGCTGTTCATTCGTCCGTGTTAATTTATACCGTCAGTGGGCTCGTTATCTTAGGTGTTATCGTGTTCTACTTTGCCATTTATAAACTGACCAGTAGAACCTATTACCGTATGATTGAAAGGTAACTGTTATGACCATTTCTTATCACGACCGTTTACGGGACTGTCGATGCTTATTTGCTCTTAGGAGGTGATTAAGGTGTTTTACTTAAAATTAGCAGTCAACAATATCAAAAATTCTCTCACTATCTACGCCCCCTTTTTACTGGCGAGTTTAGTGCTCTATACCCTGACTGGGTCAACGCTCCTCGTCCAGTTTAGTCCTGTAGTGAGGCAAATGAAGCATGGGACAACGGCAATGAGCCTAGCTATCACTATCTTGATGCTGTTCTCCATCATCATGTCCATTTACAGCTTCAACTTTCTCATCAAGCAACGGACGCGGGAGTTCGGGCTCTACAATATGCTAGGCATGCGAAAGGGGCAAGTTGCCCTGATTGCTAGCTTGGAGCTGATTCTTACCGCCCTTGCCTTGGTTGGCCTCGGTTCTCTGGTCAGCCTTGGGTTTTCAAATCTTTTTTACCTCTTATTTGCCAACATCACCCACTATAACCAGTTGCAGTTCCAACCGGGCTGGGCAGGGCTGGTTATCAATGCCCTCTTATTCCTTGGGATTTTTGGACTCTTGATGATTCTGTCTTGGATCAAGGTTGGCAAAACCTCTCCTCTGGTGCTCTTTCGCTCCAGCGAGGCTGGGGAGCGTGAACCTCGTGGCAATATCCTGCTGGCTCTCTTGAGTGTTCTCGCTCTGGGAGGTGGTTACGCCCTGTCTTTGACCTCTAGTAAGGTTGCGGCTCTAGCGGTTCTCTTTCGTTTCTTTGTGGCGGTGATCTTGGTCATCATCGGAACCTATCTCTTTTACATGGCCTTTGTGGCCTGGTTCCTCAAGCGCCGCCGTGCTAACAAGGCTTATTTCTACCAGCCTGAGCATTTTGTCAGCACTAGCCAGATGCTCTTTCGGATTAAACAACATGCGGTTGGGCTAGCTAATATTACCCTTTTAGCGGTCATGTCCTTTGTGGCAATCGCAACGACCAGTTCTCTCTACGGGTCAGCGACTGGTCAGGTTAACCGCCTCTTTCCACGCAGTGCGACGGTGACTCTATCGGGAAATAGCAGAGCAGAGGTCGAAACCGCCTATCAGACGCAGGTTGTTGACCAGCTCGGCCATGCCCCCAAAAACGCTACCCCTTATATGACCAGCCTCATCGGTGTTAACGTAGGGGCAGATAAACACTGGCAGGTGGATACCGAAACCGTTCAAAACAAGAATGTTAACGTTGCCCAGTTGTCCTTTGTGGTGCTGATGAACCAGGATGACTTTCGGGCTCTGGGCAATGACCTGCCTCAGCTCAAGAGTGGAGAAACCGCCTTTTGGCTTCAGAGGGAAGAAAGCCAGATTGAAACCATTGACTTTTTTGGGCGTTCCTACCGCAATGTTAAGAATTTCAAAGACGTGACGGTTCCTGTGACGGTTAACCTCTATAGTGCTGCTGTCTGGGTCTTTAGCAGTGATGAGGAGATGATGGATGCCCTGAATGCCTTTAACAGCGGCGGTGGTTTCCAAGTCGGTGGTGGCGAGTGGCTAGTAACCTACCCTGTTCATCTGGACTTGAATGCGGAAGAAGTAGCAACCCTAGCTGCAAACTCAGAACTTGATTTACAGAGTAAAGAGGAGCATTTGTCCATGCTGCTGGCTGAAATGGGAGGCTTTGTCTTCACAGGCTTCCTCCTTGGCACGGCCTTCTTAGCAGGCGCTGCCTTGATCATCTACTACAAACAGTACAGCGAGGGTGTCGAGGACAAGAAATCCTATAAAATCCTACAAGAGGTTGGCATGAGTAAGGCTGCCGTCAAAAAGACCATCAATTCGCAGGTTTTAGCCGTCTTTTTCATGCCGATTGTGATGGCGATTATCCATTTCTTGGTCGCCTTAACCATGATTAAACAGATGCTCTTGCTCTTTGGAGTAACCGATACGGTGATCGTTTATCAGATTAGCGGTCTAGCCATTCTTGTGATTCTAGTGATTTACTTTGCCATCTATAAGCTGACCAGCAGGGTCTACTATGGCATGATTGAGAGGTAAATCGTGAGAAAAGTTTTTTTGGGAATCCTTGGAACACTTGTTATCCTTGCTACGGTGGGGTTGGGCATGTTAGCCTACTTCGCTTCGGACCTCGTTACAACATCTATCTACTACCACCGAGTCCAACAAGCTATGGTTTAGCAGGTTTGGAGCAGATCGATCGCCTAGGGCTTTATGCTAGAGGTAAGGAGTGGCAGGCGATAAAAGCAGAGACTGCGGACCAGCTAAAAACCAGTACCTCCTACGAGGAGAGTTTAGCTCTGCTCCAGCCTGCCCTTGCTATCGCAGGAGGTAAGCACAGCTTTATTCTGAAATAGGAAAAGGTCAGTCAGTCGAGCTCTGTTATGCCCAGCAGTCAAGTCTTGTCAGGGGATATTCTCTATCTCAAATTACCAGAATGGGTCAGCCTTGATCCCATAAGTTCTCAAGAGTACGCTAAAACCGTGCGTGATGCCTTAGCGGCACAAGACTATCAGGGACTGATTCTTGATTTGCGGGACAATGGTGGTGGTGACATGAGCCCTATGTTGTTGGGGCTGTCGCCAGTTTTGCCAGATGGTCAGCTCTTTAGCTTTGAAGACCGGGATGGGCAACGTCAGTCCATCAACTTAGCGGGCAATCGTCTCAGCAACGGACAGGCCTTTGACTTCGGTCAGGTCAAGAAGCTTGATGTGCCCATTGCAGTTCTGATAAACGAAAGGACAGGCAGTTCTGGTGAGATTACAGCCATGAGTTTTCAGGGTCTGGACAGGGCACGCTTTTTCGGTCAAGCCACAGCTGGCTATACCACAGGCAATTTACCCGTCTATCTCTATGATGGGGCCAGTCTGGTTATCACGACCAGTAAATTGGTCAACCGCAAAGGGCAAACCTATGACAACACCCCTATCCAGCCTGATGTCCTGACCGAGCAGGCGCAAGAAAAAGCTATTACTTGGCTACAAGGAGAAAAGGAGTAAGGACAGTAAAAAGTGGCTTCTAGCCACTTTTTCAGCTATAATAAACTTATGACACAATCTAAACTTTACATTATCGAAGACGATGCGACCATTGTTGGTCTGCTAAAAAAGCATTTTAGCCAATCTTATCAGGTGCAGGAGGTGCAAGATTTCCGAGATGTTCTGACGGAGTTGACAGCTTTTTCGCCTGATTTGATTTTGATGGATATCGGTCTGCCTTATTTTAATGGGTTCTACTGGACGGAGCGGATTCGACAGACCATGACTGTACCGATCATTTTTATCTCCAGTAAGGACGATGAGGTCAGTGCGGTAACCGCCATGACGACTGGGGCGGATGATTTTATCAGCAAGCCCTTTTCGCTAGCGGTTTTGGAGGCCAAGTTGGCCGCTGTCCTGCGCCGTGTTCAGCAATTTGACAGCGGTCATCGGCAGTTTGAGGGCTTCACGCTCAGCCTCGACGGGCTCCTCACCAGTCCCACAGGGCAGATCCAGCTCAGTCCGACCGAGACCAAGATCCTAGATCTGCTATTTGAAAAAGCCCACCAAACCGTGACCAAAGAGGCCCTGCTAGACAAACTGTGGGAGGGCGGCGACTTTATCGACCAGAATACGCTTAGTGTCAACATGACCCGCTTGCGCAAGAAGTTGCGTGACGTGGACTTTGACCGTATCGTCACCATCCGTGGGGAGGGCTACCGCCTATGCTGAGAGACTTTTTTCGTGAATACCGCTGGCTCTACCTGACCGTCGGCCTCACCATTGCTCTCTTTCTCGGTCAGTTCTCCCTTTACGGCCTGCCCATGAGCTATTTTCTCTTTAGCCTCTGGTTGGTGCTGCTCATTTTGGCTGGTCTTAGCACCTTTCTTTTCCTGTCTTTTCGGCGGAAAATGCTGGCGCTGGCGCACTATGATCGAGAGATCTTGCAGGATTTATCAGAGCCTAGTGAGCGCGCCTTTCTCACCCTCTTAGCAGAGCAGGCTCAAACCTATGAGGAGGAGCAGAGTCAGCTGACCCAAAGGGATACCCAGCGACAAGCCATCATCAAGATGTGGTCCCATCAGATGAAAATCCCCCTGTCAGCTCTGTCTCTCATGGTACAGACTGACCAGCTTAACCCACAAGATGTCCAACTTCATCTCCACCACTTGGACACCTATCTGGCTAACTTGCTTAACTACCTCAAGCTAAGCAAGCAACAACTAGATTTTCGTTTTGCTCGTGTCGATGTGAGACAAGTGATAGTTGATTTGGTTAAGGCCTATCGGGTTCAGTTCCTTAGTCAGGAGATTTGCGTGGCCATCGAGGGAGACTGGCAGCTCGACACGGATAAAAAATGGTTCAGCTTTGCCATTGAACAGCTCCTCAGCAACGCCCTCAAGTACAACAAACCAGGCGGTGCTGTTACTATCAGCCTGTCAGAAAAAGGGCTGGTTATCAGCGATACGGGCTTGGGAATTCTGCCAGAAGACCTACCACGCCTAGGGCAGGAGGGCTTCACAGGCTACAATGGTCATGAGTACCAAAAGGCGACAGGCTTCGGACTTTACATGACCAAGACCATCCTGACCCAGCTGGAGCTTGAGCTGACGATTACCAGCCAAGTCGGCGAGGGAACCGTTGTGACAATTAGTAAATCCTAAGATTTTGGAAATAATTTTATACATAATTTAATTTATGTAAATTTCCGAGATTAAAAACAAATAGTGATAAAAAACTGCTTGCAACTGTGATGGTTAGAGGCAGTTTTTTGCTCAGTTGATAGGCTGATGTGCCTCATCTTGGTTTTTCAGTCAACTTGTGCTATACTAAACCTATGCTGTCAGGAATTATTAACTTAAAAAAAGAGGCTGGGATGACCAGCCATGACGCGGTCTTTAAGCTCCGCAAGATTCTGCATGAAAAGAAAATCGGTCACGGTGGAACGCTTGACCCAGATGTGGTCGGAGTGCTTCCAATCGCAGTTGGTAAGGCGACCCGTGTTATCGAGTACATGACGGATTCTGGTAAGGTTTACGAGGGTGAGATTACTCTGGGCTACTCAACCACGACAGAGGATGCGAGTGGTAGCATCCTTGAACGAACCCCTGTTCCAATAGATGTGACTGAAGTCGTCATCGACCAAGCCATGGCGAGTTTCATCGGACAAATCACCCAGATACCACCTATGTATTCGGCAGTCAAGGTCAATGGACGCAAGCTCTATGAGTACGCTAGGGCAGGTGAAGCTGTTGAGCGTCCCAAGCGCCAGGTGACCATTACTGACTTTAAGCGAACTAGCCCCTTGCTCAGTGACGGTGACTGCCTAAGGTTTAATTTTCGTGTCGCCTGTAGCAAGGGAACCTATGTCCGCACACTAGCAGTTGACCTAGGCGCAAAACTAGGTTTGGCGAGCCACATGTCCGCCCTTTGCCGCACAGCTTCTGCAGGTCTTGACCTATCGTCCGCTCAGTCTCTTGGAGAAATAGCAGAGCTGGTTGAGCGAGGAGATTGGTCATTTTTGTTACCAATCGAGTACGGGGTTTTAGATTTACCACGTCATGACGTCACTGACGAAGAGGCGGCAGAACTCTCCCACGGTCGTTTTGTCCAGTTAGAACGGACAGAAGACCTATTAGCGGCCTTTCACGATAACCAGGTTCTGGCCATACTTGAACGACGGCATGGCATCTATAAACCTAAAAAAGTGCTACTTTGACAACTGGTCTGATGAGCTAAGGTGTAACATGTCGATGACTTACTGAATTCTTTTGAGTAATGGCTTCTCTTAACCTGATTAACACTCATGTTTTGATGAAATATTTAATAAATGAACAAGAGGTTGGCATGTTTTTCCAACCTCTTGTTCTGTCAGTTGATAAACGAAAATAACTTTCAGAAAATCACAGTTTTCTATGCCAAACCATCTTGATTTATGGTAGAATAGTGATAGTGTAAAAAGAAGAGGATGATATGAACAAACAGAGACACCATCGCAAAACGAAACCCCTTGGGCTGATTATTGCCAACCGCTTGAACAGCCTCTTTTTTTTGGTGGTTTTCTTGATGACAGTGCTCTTGGCCAGACTGGTGGATATGCAGTTAATCAACAAAGCTTTTTACCTTGAAAAGTTAGACCGAACCCAGGTTTATACGGTAAAAACATCTCATCCACGCGGTCAGATTTTTGATGCTAAAGGCCGTCCTCTGGTGCAAAATAATATCAAAGAAGTTGTTGCCTTTACCCGTACTAATAGTCAAACGGCAGCTGAACTTAAGGCGTTAGCAACGCAACTCGCACAGTTGGTGACGGTGACAGACACAACTGTAACGCGCAGGGACAAAGTTGATTATTATTTTGCGACCCAGGACAACTACCGTCAGGTGGTAGAAGGTTTACCAGAAGACCAGCGCTATGACAAGTACGGCAATCGCTTAAAAGAAGCGACCGTCTACCAGTATGCTGTTGACGCAGTGACAGATGAGCAGATTGATTTTTCAGCAGACGAATTAACTATCGTATCGCTTTTCAGCCAAATGAATGCGACACCTGCCTTTGACACGGTTTCTCTCCGAACAGGCGACCTGTCTGCGGAGCAGATTGCGCAGATTTCAGCTGACAAGTCGTTGGATGGATTGTCTATTCGAGCTGACTGGGATAGGCAACCCACTTCAAATAGTTTGACTCCACTATTGGGGCAGGTCTCTAGTCGACAGACTGGTTTGCCTGCGGAAGAAGCCAAAAGCTATCTGGAAAAAGGCTACTCACTCAATGATCGTGTCGGCACCAGCTATTTGGAAAAATACTATGAGCCTGAACTTCAGGGAACCAAAACCAACAGAACAATTAAGCTGGACAAAGACAACACTATTGTATCAGATGAACTCACTCAAGTTGGGGAGCCAGGAAAAAACCTCAAGCTAACGGTTGACTTAGCCTTTCAAGAAGGGGTTGAAAAAATCCTTGAGCAATCCTTTCAAGCGCAACTCACATCAGGGACGGCAATCCATTCAGAAGGGATGTATGCTGTTGCACTGAACCCGCAAACGGGTGCTATTCTTGCTATGGCCGGTATTGAACACGATACCGAAACAGGTCAGGTCACAAAAGATGCCCTAGGCACCATTACGAAAGTCTTTACACCAGGTTCGGTTGTCAAAGGATCGGTGCTTGCTGCGGGCTGGCAAAATGGCGTGATTGCAGGTAATCAAGTTCTGACAGACCAGCCTATTCAGCTAGCTGCATCAAAACCAATTACCTCTTGGTTTACGAGCAGTGTCGGCAGTATGCCTCTTTCTGCGATTCAGGCTCTAGAATACTCGTCAAACACCTATATGGTACAGATCGCACTCAAATTGATGGGTCAAGATTATGTGCCAGCTATGCTATTGCCCCAAACCTACGAGGTCGCTATGGCTAAACTTCGTGAGACTTTTGCGCAATTTGGCATGGGGACAGCGACAGGTGTTGATTTGGTTGGTGAATCAACAGGCTATGTCCCAGAAGATTATGACCCTGCTAATGTATTGACAGAAAGTTTTGGGCAGTTTGATAACTACACCCCTTTGCAGCTAGCTCAGTATGTCTCGACGGTTGCCAACGGTGGGCGCCGCATCGCACCTCACCTCGTTGAAGGCTTATATAGCAGTCAAGACCCTACACAGTTAGGTGACTTAGTACAAGCTATTGAACCTCAGGTCTTAAATACCATTGCGATTAGCGATGAGGAACTAGGCATTATCCAGTCGGGCTTCTATCAAGTGGTTCACGGCAATGCCGCTTTTACAACAGGTGGTGAACTAAGTCGCGGGACATCAGCAGATATTGCGGCTAAGACTGGTACAGCTGAAACCTTTGTCACCAAAAACGGTCAGACGATTAACACCTATAATTTTAATGTCATTGCCTACACCCCAAGCAGTGAGCCAGAGTTTGCTGTGGCAGTTGTCTACCCCCACAGTACAGAGACAAATTCTCTAGTCAGCCTAAGGGCTGCAAAAGAGATTATCAATCTCTATGAAAGCATGAAGTAAAGGAGTACCTGTGTTATATCCTACGCCAATAGCCAAGTTGATTGACAGTTTTTCAAAGTTGCCGGGGATTGGCATCAAAACAGCGACCCGTTTAGCTTTTTACACCTTGTCCATGTCGGATGAGGATGTCAACGAATTTGCTAAAAATCTCCTATCTGCTAAACGGGAACTGGCTTATTGCTCTGTTTGTGGCAATCTGACAGATGACGACCCCTGTGCCATCTGTCAGGACGAGACTAGAGATTCATCGCTTATCCTCGTTGTTGAGGAGAGTAAGGATGTGTCTGCTATGGAAAAAATCCAAGAATACCGTGGACTTTACCATGTCCTGCATGGGTTAATTTCCCCCATGAATGGGATTGGTCCTGATGACATCAATCTCAAGTCCCTTATCAGTCGCCTGATGGACAGTCAGGTAGAAGAAATCATTATTGCGACCAATGCGACGGCAGATGGCGAAGCGACAGCCATGTACTTGTCCCGTATCTTGAAACCAGCAGGTCTCAAAGTCACTCGTCTGGCAAGAGGACTTGCTGTTGGTAGTGACATTGAGTACGCCGACGAGCTGACTTTGCTCAAAGCCATTGAAAATCGGACAGAAGTGTAAGGAGCTGTCTTCCAATAGCTATACCGAAAAAAAAGAAATGAGGAAATCATATGTCAAAACAAGTGCTAATTTTACTGTACGGTGGGCGGTCAGCGGAGCGTGAGGTGTCTGTCCTGTCGGCAGAGAGTATCATGCGGGCGGTCAACTATGACAAATTTGTGGTGAAGACGTATTTTATCAGTCAAGCAGGTGATTTTATCAAGACGCAGGAGTTTACGACGACGCCATCTGCTGAAGAGAAGCTGATGACCAATGCGACCATGGGCGACAGCTCTGCTATTGCTCCAAGCAGTATCTACGAGGAGGGGGCGGTGGTCTTTCCTGCTCTGCACGGCCCGATGGGTGAGGACGGTTCTATTCAAGGCTTCCTTGAAGTTTTGCGCCTGCCTTATGTGGGAACCAATATCTTGTCGTCTAGTGTCGCTATGGACAAGATCACGACCAAGCATGTGCTGGCCACAGCAGGTATTCCACAGGTGGCCTTTGTGGCGGTCATTGAGGGGCAGGAGCTGGAGGCCAAGATTGCTGAAATTGAGGCGAACCTGACCTATCCTGTCTTTGTTAAGCCTGCCAATATGGGCTCATCCGTCGGGATTTCAAAGGCAGATGACCAAGCTGGTCTGCGTAAAGCTTTGGAACTGGCTTTCCAGTACGACAGCCGTGTGCTGGTTGAGCAAGGCGTTGTGGCACGGGAAATTGAGGTCGGTCTCTTGGGTAATGCGGATGTGAAAACAACCGAAGCAGGTGAAGTGGTGAAGGATGTGGCCTTCTACGATTACGAGGCCAAGTACATTGACAACAGAATTACCATGGCGATTCCAGCGGACATTCCAGCAGATGTCATGGCGACCATGCGCGACTACGCTGCCCAAGCTTTTCGTGCCATCGGCGGTTGTGGGCTATCACGTTGTGATTTCTTCCTGACAGAAGATGGCGCCATCTACCTCAATGAGCTCAACACCATGCCAGGCTTTACCCAATTCTCCATGTTCCCGCTCTTGTGGGACAACATGGGGCTAAAGTACCCAGATTTGATTGAAGAATTGGTACGACTAGCCAAAGAGATGTTTTACAATCGTGAAGGGCACTTATTATAAGTAAAGGAAGAGAGGTGGGTACAAAAGTCCTTGCCTCTCCATTTGCTTTTGAGTGCTTCAAGGCGTGGCGGGAAATAGTGAGAGTGGGACAAAAATCGGTAATTCGTCAGAATTCGATGAGTTTGTTAGCCCACCTCCGCACAGTTGAGTAGGTCTGAAAAAGCTGATGAAATAAGCGAATTAGAGCCCACTCAATCACTGCGCCTTGCTTGAAAATTAAAAATCACTTGAAAGGTTAGGATTTTTGTCCCACTCTCTTTTTGTGGTATAATGGTAAAATAATTTGCTTTTTCAGATAAGATATCAAGGAATAGAAACGGATGGAGGAAAGATGTTTTTAGCAATCGAAGAAATGAAGCAAAATAAGCTACGCTATGGCTTGATATTGGGGCTCTTGGTTTTGGTAGCCTATCTGGTCTTTTTCCTGACAGGATTGGCTTACGGTCTGATGCAGCAGAACCGAGCAGCCGTTGACAAATGGCAGGCGGACACGATTTTTCTGTCAACAGAGGCGAATAAATTACTGGCACCATCAATAATTGATGAGGCATTAGTGGACCAAGTTAAAGCCGAAGAGAAGGCCTCACTCTTTTTCCGGTCGGGTGTTGCCTGGGCAGAAAACAATCAAGTCAGCAATGAAGATAAGGAGCGGGTAGCCGTTTTTGGTGTCGATGCATCAACTTTTTTGATGCCTTCTATTATTGAGGGGCGGGGATTTGAAAAGGAAAATGAGGCAGTCGTTGCCCTGGAATTGCTAGAGGAGCTGGGCTTGTCGATTGGTGATCAGTTAGCCTTGGGCGAGAGCGAAAAAGAGTTGACCGTCGTGGGAACGACAAATCGCGCTACCTACAGTGTGGCGCCTGTGCTCTATCTCTCTCAAGAAACGTTTAAAAATATTTACCAGAAGGGGCAACCGATGAACCTAGCCAGTGCGATTGTGGTCAGGGGAGAAGTGACCAGCTATCCTGAGGATAGTCTTGAACAGCTTGACATACCAGCGTTTATTGATAAGCTCCCAGGATACACGGCACAGAACTTGACCTTTGCCTTTATGATTGGGTTTTTGGTGGTTATTGCAGCAGTCGTTATCGGCATTTTTATCTTTGTCTTGACAACGCAAAAGGCAGCGATTTTTGGACTGATGAAGATTCAAGGCTTGTCAACGCCTTATATCGCAAGCTCTGTACTAGGGCAAACCTTGATCTTGGCTGGTTTAGGAACAGGTATTGGACTTGGATTAACTCTTCTGTCTTCCTTAGTTTTACCCTCAGCGGTTCCTTTTGAGCATAACTGGCTCTTTTACAGCGGCATTTCAGGGGGCTTGATTCTCTTTGCTCTGCTAGGGGCACTCTTCTCGGTCGGTGCTATCGTTAAGGTGGATCCGCTGGAGCATATTGGGTAGGAGGTTGACATGACTATTTTAAGATTAACAGCCGTTAGTAAAGGTTTTCAGGATGGTGATAGCACCATTGAGGCACTAAAACCAACAGACTTTGACATAGCTGCAGGAGAGTTTATCGCTATTATTGGTCCGTCTGGCTCTGGCAAAAGTACTCTATTAACCTTAGCTGGAGGGTTGCAAACACCAACAGCTGGTCAAATCTTAATCAACGGAACAGATTACTCCCAGCTTCCTGAAAAGGAGCGGGCTCGCTTACGTTTTCAAGATATCGGCTTTGTCCTTCAATCGTCCAACCTCATTCCTTTTCTATCAGTGGAGAAGCAGTTGGATTTGGTTGATCGGATAAATGGCAGAGCTGACAAAAAGAGACAGCTTGAGTTACTTGAGGAGCTAGGGATTGAGCACTTGGTTAAAAAGTTTCCCAAAGAGCTCTCAGGCGGCCAGCGGCAGCGAGTTGCCATTGCACGCGCGCTCTACAATGACCCAGCTCTGCTATTAGCAGACGAACCGACAGCCAGCCTCGATACTGACCGAGCCGTTGAGGTTGTTGAACTACTGGCTAAAGAGTGCAAGGAACGTCAAAAAGCGGTTATCATGGTAACCCACGATCATCGCATGACGACCTATTGCGATAAGGTTTATGAGATGCTTGATGGCGTCTTGCGTCAAGTTGAGAAAGACAAATCTTCAGTATTATAGTATAATAGAGAGTGCATGGCACTCTTTTTTGAGGAGGAGCTGAAAGAAGTTGAATTTTATCTGGTTTATCCTCACACGCCTGTTCCCGTTTCATTTGCTCGCGATTCTGCTAATGGGAATCGCTAGCTTTGAAGAGTGATCGTGGAGGTGACAGCACCCTGTCGTTTTGCTCGGTATGCTGTTATCGCACGCTTAGTTGCATCCTATTTGTTACCTTGGTTTTTATGGTCTGGTCTATTTAGTGATTGGGTATCTCATCAGCTTTTTAATGGGAAATGAAAAGGCACCCCTTTTCTGTACAATTTTTATAAAGTGTTTTTGTTAAGCGATAACTCGCTTAACCATAGGTGTTTGGTAATCGAGACTACCGTGAATGCGATGATGGTTCCACCAGTGGAC
>NZ_JBGTZC010000002.1:0-104479 GCF_041807725.1 Streptococcus sp. E17BB | reverse complement strand
GATTATATTTTTTACTACAATAACAAACGAATCAAAACAAAATTAAAAGGACTTAGTCCTGTGCAATACAGAATTAAATCCTTTCAATAATATTTCTTGTCCAACTTTTGGGGGTCAGTACATTACCATGGTATGTTTTTTTAATTCTGATGAGTTGTGTGGTAGGATTCATATGTTTCATAAGATACTTTTTAATGATGGTTTGGTGATTATAGGGCATCAATGACTTCTTCAGTGGTTAGGACTTGGTTAGCAATGTAACCAAAGTTGGTTAGAGCAGCATCGTAAGCCTCCTGACCAGGAGCGCCAATGGCATCTTTTGCCACAATCACGTTAAAGCCTGATTCGATCAACTCACGCATGTGAGAATCCACACAGAGGTTAGCATTCATACCAGCGAGGATGATGGTGTCGATACCGTTTTTGCGCAATTGCAGAGCGAGGTCATTGCTTTCAGGACCGAAAATCTTGTGCGGGCTAGTGAGGATGGTGTCTTCATCCATGAGTTCCTTCATTTCAGGGATAATATCCGCTCCAGAACCATCCACAACAGGGCTGTATTGGCTGTCACGCCAGAACATTTGGTTTTCGATCATCATGGTTTCGCCAGCTGCTTTGAATTGCCACTTGGTGTCATGTGGGTAGAAGTAGTGCGCAGAGATGAAGCGTTTGTAGCCCTTGTTTTTAGCAACAGCAAATAAGTTAATCAAATTCTCGATGGTATTGACCTTTTCAAGAATGTCTTTTGTAGCCCCAAAGCCTTTACCAGCAGGCTTCAAGAACTCTACTTGTGGGTCAGTAATGACGATGGCAACGTTTTTTGGGTTAAACATAAAAATACCTCTTCAATATGATTTTCAGTACCTACCGTTCGGTACAGAAAATAGAGTACCATGAAAAAATCATCTTGTAAAGTATTTGGCTTGAAAAGATGGTATAATTAAAAAAAACGGATAAAAAGGTATGAAGATGACAACCAGAGAGAGGATTTTAAAGCAGACCACTGAATTGATTTATCGTCAAGGTTATCTAGCGACATCAATTAGTGATATTATGGCAGCCAGTGGGGTTGGCAAGGGGCAACTCTATCATTATTTTGCATCGAAACAGGCCATCGGTCTGGAAGTAGTTACTCAGCTTTTAGGGGAATGGAGAAGTCAGCTCTTAGATGGTATTCTTTCCCAAGAAAATCCTAGACAGGCTCTAGTGGCCATGGTGGATTGGTTTTTTGAGTTTCATCAGAATCAGACGGTGTTCTATGGTTGCCCTTTGGGAAATTTGATTGTCGAGTTATCGGCTCAAGAACCTCATTTTCAGGAATTGCTGAAAGCGTTTATGACTGACTGGGAGGAGGCTCTTGTGTCTGTTTTACAAGCAGCTTATCCCGAACGCTCAAGAGGCGCTTGTCGTGAACAGGCAATTAATCTCCTAGCTAGCCTTCAAGGAGGTATTGTATTAGTAAAAGTTCACCAAGACCTAGATAGTCTAACTCTGGTTCGTCAACGTTTATTGCAGGACCTCGGCTTGGTGGCAGATAGAAGCTAATGAGTCTTTGACTTTGGCTTGGTCTTTTGAAAATCGTTAGTCCTTAAATGTCGATGATTTTTTGAGATGTCCTCGATTAAACACTTGTGGCAATAGGGTTGTTATAAGTGTTTTTTCATATTATTCCTGCTGTGAGCGTTACCTTTTTTGCCTTGTTTGATACCAGCCTTTATGGTAAAATGGGAGAACAGTTTACCGCTCGGCTATTTTCCAAAAGAGAAAATCAATGAGCTAAAAAAAGTCAAGAAGGAGGCGAATATGGACCTTTATGTGAAGCGGGTCATCATTCACCAATTTAGCCCAGATGATACAGAGCTTCGTTTGGCAGAGCAACCCTTGGAGTTGACGCCGCGCTTGGATGAGTATTTCCGAAAAAAACTCAGTAAGGTCTTTTCTGATGAGGCAAAGCGCGGGCAGTTTGCCGCCGACAATGCGTTCCTGAGCCTCTTGAGCGATGACCGCTATGAGACCTCTGTCAAGATGGCACAGCTCTGGAAAGAAGAGTTTGTCATCAGCGACAATCAGAAGACCAATGACTTGGTCTTTTTGGATGTTGATAAGGACGGACAGCCGTATTTTGCCTTCTTGCGTCTGACCCTCAAGGAAAATCTGGTGCACAGCTCGGTAGATAGCGATAAGCCCATTCAGATGACGACCAATAACCTCCCATCGGCAGCTCAAGCGCCGGATGAGGCTCTCATCATCAATCTGGACACCCGTGATTATTACCTGATTGAGAAGCGGATTAAGCACAATGGCGCCTTTGCCAATTATTTCTCTGAAAATCTCCTTGCGGTAGCTCCTGAGCAGTCGGTCAAAAAGTCCATCAAACTCATGGAGCAGACGGCGCAGAAGATTGCGGACAATTTCAATCAGGACGATTTTGCCTTTCAGGGCAAGATGAAATCAGCCCTCCACAAGAGCTTGGAGGCTGGTCATCAGTTATCGCCTGAGGAGTTGGCTAATCAACTCTTTGCTGATAATTTAACTGCTCGGCTGACCTTTGTGGACGAGCTCAAGGAAGCTATCCCAGAGCCGATCAAGCTGACAGACATCAATGCCTCACGCCAGTTAAAAAAGCTGGAAAATCAAAAACTCCCTCTCTCCAACGGCATCGAGCTTTTGGTGCCCAACCATGTTTATGAGGATGCTGACAGCGTGGAATTTATCCAGAACCATGACGGGACCTACTCCATTTTGATTAAAAACATCAAGGACATTGTCAGCAAATAATGTTGAAACGTTTACGACGCTTGATCGTGTTTGTGCTAGTGCTAGGTCTGGGTTTATGGAGTGCCCGAACCTATCTGGCAATCAAACATGTGTTGACCTATCGTCCCTTAGTGCAGGAAGTCTTGGCTGAAACAGGTAGTCCTGCTGGTCAAGACTTGATTTTAGCCATGATATTCACCGAGACCAAGGGTAAGTCTGATGACCTTATCCAGTCCAGTGAGAGTCTGGCTGGTTTACCAGGTCACATCACGGATAATAAGGAGAGCTTGATTCAAGGCATAACTGTTCTGTCTGAGAATTTCGTGGTGGCTGACAACGCTGGTGTTGATGTTTGGACAGCCGTTCAAGCTTATAATTTCGGTACAGCTTACATTGACTATGTGGCTCAGAGGGGTGAGGTGACGACCGTTGACCTAGCCAAAACCTATTCCCGAGAGGTGGTGGCTCCAAGTTTGGGGAATACCGATGGGCAGACTTATCCCTACTACCATCCTGTGTCGATTTGGCATGGAGAACCTAAGCTCTTACGTAATGGGGGAAATTATTACTACGCCAAACAGGTTCAGCTCAACCTCACTTTGATAAAGTTGGTTGCCACTATTGAGGAAAATTGATGTGACTTACTTTTTACCCTTTTTAAAACCCTATCGCTGGCAACTGATTTGGTCGCCGCTCTTAAAACTCTTAGAGGCATTACTTGAGCTTTTAGTTCCGATGGCTCTTTCAATCATCATTGATCAGGTCTTGCCTCAGCACCAGCCCCGTCTGCTATGGTTCTGGGGGGCTGGTCTGATTGGTCTAGCCATGTTTAATGTGCTTGTTGCCTTGCTCGCTCAGTATCTAGCAGCAAAAGCGTCGGTCGGTTTTGCGACAGCGCTCAATCAGACCCTGTTTCGTCATGTAACAGGGCTTTCGGTTCATCAGCAACAAGCGCTAGGAAATAGCGCTTTATTGACGCGATTGACAGTTGATGTTCTAGCTTTACAGACAGGGCTCAACCTTTTTCTACGGTTAGTATTACGCGCACCAATTATTGTTTTTGGTGCGGTGGTCATGGCATTTTTCATCAGTCCTTCACTAACCATCATTTATTTATTGATGGTAGCTGGTCTTTTTGGTTTAGCATATGGCCTATCCAGACGTGTTAGCGTTGCTTTTCTGTTCTTGAAACAGCAGCAAGAGAAGTTGTTTTCAGTCATTTCAGAGCAATTATCGGGCATGCGATTGATTCGAGCATTTCATCAAATCGATAGAGAGCAAGCCGATTACTCTAAACATCAGGAGACCTATACCCATGAAACGATAAAAGCGGCCAATCTGGCTAATCTTATCAATCCAGGAACCTACATCATTGTCAATTTGTCTCTTCTTGTTTTAATTTATCAGGGACGTCAGGATATTTTTGGTGGTCAGCTTAGTGCGGGAGCTTTAGTTGCTCTGGTAAATTATTTATTGCAGATTTTGCAAGAATTGCTCAAGATGATGAGTTTAACGGCTAGCCTTAGTCAGGCTTGGGTGAGTGGTCAGCGGATTAGAGGGCTCTTTTTGGAAGAAGAGGAAAACGTACACCAAATCTATCCGATTGACCGTCAATCAGTGTTGGGTTATGAATTGGAAACAGTTGGTTTGACTTATGGTTCTGCTGATTATCCTGTCTTATCCAATTTATCCCTCACTCTTCCATTAGGGCAATTTGTTGGGATTGTTGGAACAACGGGTGCAGGAAAATCAAGTGTTGTCAATCTTCTGGCAGGCTTATTACCGCCTAGTCGAGGGCAAATTTCCTTAAGGCTAAGCCGAGCGAGTGCAGAGCTGACACTTACTGAATGGCGTCAAGCTGTTCGTCTAGTGCCACAAAAAAGTCGCCTACTGTCTGGGACAATTCGTTCTAATTTGATGCTAGGGCTATCAGCTCCTGTCTCAGACGAGACCTTATGGCAGGCGCTGGACTTGGCACAAGCTAAAACCTTTGTTCAAGCCCTACCTGAACAACTTGATGCGCCTGTAGCGCCACTTGGCGCTAACTTTTCTGGTGGTCAGCGCCAGCGCTTGGCACTGGCTCGTGCCCTGGTGAAGCCATCACCTGTTCTCATCTTGGATGATGCGACATCAGCCTTAGATTATCTGACGGAAATGAAGGTCTTATCTGCGATTAAGGCGCAGTTCCCTGATACCTTGCTCGTGATGGTTTCCCAACGTCTAAAAAATGTGATGACAGCAGAACAGATTCTGGTTCTTGATAAGGGGCAATTGGTTGGTCAAGGGACCCATCAAGAGCTCCTTAGGAGCTCTGCTATTTACCAAAATCTTTATCAGTCACAGCTGAAAGGAGGTGGGGCGAATGATTAAAGGGCTACTCTCTTTTTTAGATGAGTTGAGGCACAGTCGTCTATTTTGGGGAATTGGTTTACTCTTGATGGGGCAGGTGGGACTGACGACCCTTTTTCCTTATCTTTTAGGGAGAATTCTTGACCAACTGTTGATTGAAGGAGCATTCTGGCAGTTGTTGCTGCAATTGGGCACGCTAATACTGCTAAATACATTCCTCCAGTGGGCAACACCACCGCTATATAACAGGCTGGTTGAAACTTATGTTAGCGAGCTGAGGCAGACTGCTATGACAAAGACCTTTCGCCTGCCGATAGCGGTTTTGGATAAGTATGGGCAAGGTGATTTTCTTAATCGTCTGACAGTAGACAGCCAGCAACTTAGTCAGGGCTTGATTTTGTTGTTTAGTCAATTTTTACCTGGCGTGATGACACTTGTCCTAACCCTAGCCATGATGGCGTACATGAATGGCTGGCTTGTCCTTCTTGTTCTTGCCCTGACTCCTGTCTCTTTTTTGTTGACTCATCGTGTGACAGCATCAGCTCATCGTTTCTATCAAGAGCAGGGAAAAACACGTGATCAGATGACTCAGTTTTTAGATGAGCACCTGCAAGTTCTCCCTTTGATACAGGCTTATGGTGCACAGGAACAGGTGTCTACACAATTTCAAGAGTTAAGCTCTGAATATGGGAAAAGTAGCCAATCAGCAATTTTTTACAGTTCAACAGTCAATCCCTTGACCCGCTTTGTCAATGCAGTGATTTATGCACTTTTGGTTGTTTTAGGCAGCTATCAGTTGCTTTTAGGTCGGATGACGCTGGGGCAATTAACAAGCTTTTTAACCTATGTCAACCAGTACACCAAGCCTTTCAACGAGATTTCGTCTGTTTTTGCAGAATTACAGGCTACGCAGGTCAGTTATCACCGTTTGTTGGATATGATTGACTTGCCTGAGGAAGCAGATGTCGTCTCAAGTCCTAGACCAGTTGTTCAAGGGGAAATAACTTTTGAGGATGTGAGTTTTGGTTATGAACCTGACCGCTTATTGATGAAGCATCTTGACCTCGAGATTCCTGCTGGTAGCATGGTGGGGATTGTTGGCCCAACAGGTGCTGGAAAGACGACCTTAATCAATCTGTTGATGCGGTTTTATGAGCCTCAAGGGGGACAAATTTTACTGGATGGTCAGCCGATTAAAGCCTTAAAAAAGGCTGACTTTTATGACCACATTGCAGTCGTCTTGCAGGAAACTTGGCTAAAAAAAGTCACTATTGCAGAGAATATTGCTTATGGTCGCCCGTCTGCAAGTTATGATGAGATAGTAGCAGCAGCTCAGACAGCCAATGCAGACTTTTTTATTCGCCAATTGCCACAAGGGTATGATACGATTTTGGATGGTGATCAGGTTGTCTTATCACAGGGACAGGAGCAGTTATTAGCGATCGCTCGGGTATTTCTCAAGTCACCACAAATCATCATTTTTGATGAGGCGACGTCGTCCTTAGATACCCTGACAGAGCAGCTTGTTCAAGATGCGTTGTCAAAATTGATGGTAGGTCGTACCAGTTTTGTCATCGCTCATCGTTTAATGACCATTCAGTCAGCCGATGTGATTTTAGTGATGGCAGATGGAGATGTTGTAGAGCAAGGCACTCATCACAGTCTGTTAGAAGCAGATGGACTGTATGCTAGATTATGGGAGACGGCTACTTCTTAATGTTCAGATAGCTCAAATGTTGTGCTTGCCAGCATCACTATTTTTTGATACAATACACTTAATTGAATATCAGCCTGTGAGACCAGTAGACAGATGGGAAGCTGTTCAGGGAGTTGAGCCGAGACTGCAAGCTCAATCAGTGAAACGCTGTTGAATTCACTCATATCAAGGTCTAAAATCAAGGTCTGTTCCCTCAGGGATGGATAGAAAACGGATGGTACCGCGTGTCAACGCTCCGCTTATTGGGAGTATTGGTATGCGTTTTCTTTTTTCTGACGAATAGACCACACTAACAAGAAAGGAATCTCATGGATTTACAAACACAACTTAAAGATTTACAGGCGACGACCGTTGCCAAACTCAAGGAAATTCGGCACGAGAATGCCAAGGACCTCCAAGACCTGAAAGTGCAGGTGCTGGGGAAAAAAGGTTCCCTGACCGAATTATTGAAAGGTCTGAAAGACTTGTCCAACGACCAGAAGCCGATTGTCGGCAAGATGGTCAATGAGGTGCGTGATGTGCTGACAACTGCCTTCGATGATGCTGCCAAACTCTTGGAAGAAGCAGCCATTGAAGCCAAGCTGGCTGCTGAAAGCCTTGATGTCACCCTGCCAGGTCGCCCGATCAAGCAGGGAAATCGTCATGTCTTGACCCAGACCAGTGAGGAGATTGAGGACATTTTCCTTGGTATGGGCTTCCAGATTGTCGATGGGTATGAGGTGGAGAAGGACTATTACAACTTTGAGCGGATGAACCTGCCAAAAGACCACCCTGCTCGTGACATGCAGGATACGTTCTACATCACCGAAGACATCTTGCTTCGCACCCACACCAGCCCTGTGCAGGCCAGAACCATGGACCAGCATGACTTTAGTCAAGGGCCGCTCAAGATGATTTCACCGGGGCGGGTTTTCCGTCGTGATACTGATGATGCGACCCATAGCCACCAGTTCCATCAGATTGAGGGGCTCGTGGTCGGCGAGAACATTTCCATGGGTGACCTCAAGGGCACGCTTGAGATGATTATCAAGAAGATGTTTGGTGAGGACAGAAAAATCCGCCTGCGTCCGTCTTACTTCCCATTTACCGAGCCATCGGTTGAGGTCGATGTGTCCTGCTTCAAATGTGGCGGTGATGGCTGTAACGTCTGCAAAAAGACGGGTTGGATTGAGATTTTGGGGGCTGGCATGGTTCACCCACGTGTGCTGGAGATGAGTGGCATTGACCCTGAGGTTTACTCTGGCTTTGCCTTTGGTCTTGGTCAGGAGCGGATTGCCATGCTGCGCTACGGCATCAACGATATCCGTGGCTTCTACCAAGGCGACGCCCGCTTCTCAGAGCAGTTCAAGTAGGAGGGAGCTATGACCATTAGTCGCGTGAGCCCTGACCAGTGGCAGGCGCTTCAGACCTTCTGTCAGGCGACCTTTACAGAGACCTTTGGTCAGGACAATAGCCCAGCAGAACTGGAGGCTTATTTTGCCACAGCTTATAGTGAGGAGCAACTACGTTCAGAGCTTCTGCATCCTCAGTCTGCAACCTATGTCCTGACTGTCGATGGGAACTGGGCTGGCTACCTCAAACTCAACTGGGGCAGTGCACAGACCGAGCAAGAACTCGACAAGGGCTTTGAGATTCAACGGATTTACCTGCTCAAGGCCTATCAAGGTCAGGGGTTGGGACAGGCCTTGTTCAATTTTGCCTTGGAGCAGGCCGACCAGTCTGGACAGGACTGGGTCTGGCTGGGGGTGTGGGAGCACAACCACAAGGCGCAGGTTTTTTATGAGCGATATGGTTTTGAAAAATTTTCAGAGCACCGATTTCCTGTCGCAGACAAGATTGATACCGACTGGCTGATGAAACGGAGGATTACCAAATGACCCCAGAACAGTTATGGAAAGAATATAAGACAGTTAACCCTCAAGCAGGAGATGACTATGAGGCTTGGGCCTTCGGCGTTTTGCCAGATGAACTCGCTCAGTTAGTCCTAGACGGTACCAAAACCGCTACCGCCTCTGGCTATGACCTTTATGCTCTAGATAATGACCCTCTGCCAGAAGCAGGTAGCTATGATGTTGTCTTAGATGGTCAAGGCAATGCTGTCTGTGTAATCCAAGTGACTAAGGTCTATGTCACGCCCTTTGATGAGGTGAGCGCAGAGCATGCCTACAAAGAAGGCGAGGGCGACCGCAGTCTAGCCTACTGGCGACAAGTCCATGAAGACTTTTTCAAACCTTATTACGAAGAAGCAGGACTTGTCTTCAACGGTCATTCAAACATTGTCTGCGAAGAGTTTGAAGTGGTGTATCCAATCCTATATCAGGAGTAACAAACGAGCGTTAGCGAGCGTATCAACTGTCTCCTCTGTAGTGAAAGAGGCTGGACAAAAGTTCTTTTCTCTCCATTTATTATCATAAAGTCAGCAAGACGCAGTGGTTGAGTGGGCTCTAATACGCTGATTTCATCAGCTTTTACAGCCCCACTCAACTGTGCGGAGGTGGGACGACAAAATCGAAACCTTCGGGTTACCGATTTTTGTCCCACTCTCACGGAAGTTTGGAGACTTTAGGCTCCAAACTTAGGAATGGAACTCTGTAACTTTGCTAAAACAGTCTCCTAGACTGTTTTACCTACCGTCCGCACCACTTAAGGAAACAGTCAAAATAAAAAATAAAGAAAGAAGAACCCATGTTAGTATCTTACAAGTGGCTAAAAGAGCTGGTCGACATTGATGTCCCAGTCGCTGAATTAGCCGAAAAAATGTCAACGACAGGTATCGAAGTAGAGGGCGTGACTACACCTGCTGAGGGCCTGTCCAATATCGTGGTCGGTCATGTCCTCTCTTGCGAGGATGTGCCTGACACCCATCTCCACCTCTGTCAGGTGGACACTGGTGACGGTGAGCCCCGCCAAATTGTCTGCGGAGCGCCTAATGTCCGCGCAGGCATCAAAGTCATGGTGGCTCTGCCAGGGGCTCGGATTGCCAATAATTACAAGATTAAAAAGAGCAAAATCCGTGGGCTGGAGTCTCTCGGCATGATTTGCTCTCTGGGGGAGCTAGGTGTTTCTGACAGCGTGGTGCCTAAGGAGTTCGCCGATGGTATTCAGATTTTACCAGAGGAGGCTGAAGTTGGTAGCTCCGTCTTTCCTTATCTGAGCATGGACGACGCCATCATCGAGCTCTCCATCACCCCTAACCGTGCCGACGCCCTCTCCATGCGTGGTGTTGCTCACGAAGTAGCAGCGATTTACGGTAAGTCGGTGCATTTTTCGGAAAAATCGCTGAGCGAAAGCCAAGATCAGACTGCCGATAAGCTTTCGGTGGCTATCGAGACCGACAAGGTGCTCAGCTATCAGGCTCGGGTGGTGGAAAATGTCACCATCGCGCCAAGCCCGCAATGGCTGCAAAACCTGCTCATGAACGCTGGTATTCGTCCCATTAACAACGTGGTCGATGTGACCAACTACATTCTGCTCTACTATGGACAGCCCATGCACGCCTTTGACTTGGATAAGTTTGACGGTAACCACATTGTGGCTCGTCAGGCTCGGGACGGAGAGACCATCATCACCCTTGATGGCGAGGAGCGAGAGCTGGTGACTGACGATATCGTGATTTCGGTCAATGACAAGGCTGTTGCCTTAGCAGGTGTCATGGGAGGTCAGTCAACTGAGATTGATGAGACCTCTAAAAACGTGGTCTTGGAAGCTGCTATTTTCAATGGTAAGTCCATCCGCAAGACCTCTGGTCGTCTCAATCTACGTTCGGAAAGCTCTTCGCGTTTTGAAAAAGGCGTCAATGTGGCGACGGTTTCAGAAGCTCTGGACATGGCAGCAGCTCTTTTGCAAGAGCTGGCAGGTGGTCAGCCAACGGCTGGTAGCTTGGTGGCAGGTGATTTGGACACCGAACCAGTTGAGGTGACTAGCAGCCTTGCCCATGTCAACAGCCGTTTGGGAACAGAGCTGACCTATGCTGATGTGGAGCAAATCTTTGCCCAGTTGGGCTTTGGCTTAGAAGGATCTGCCAACAGCTTTACGGTCAGTGTGCCAAAACGCCGCTGGGACATCAGCATTCAGGCGGATTTGGTCGAGGAAATTGCCCGTATCTACGGTTATGATAAGCTCCCAACGACCCTGCCTGAGACAGGTGGGACAGCAGGCGAGTTGACGATGACTCAGCGCCTCCGTCGTCAAGTGCGAACCTTAGCGGAGGGGGCAGGCTTGACTGAGGTGCTCTCTTATGCCCTGACCACGCCAGAAAAGGCGACAGCCTTCACCCCAGCACCGACTGCCCAGACAGAACTCATGTGGCCGATGACGGTCGACCGTTCTGTCCTGCGTCAAAACATGGTCTCTGGTATGCTCGACATCGTCGCCTACAACGTTAACCGCAAGAACAAGAACCTTGCCCTCTATGAAATCGGCAAGACCTTTACCCAGACTGGCAACCCACAGGAAGACCTGCCAACGGAAATCAATAGTTTCGCTCTTGCTCTGACAGGACTGGTGGCAGATAAAGACTTCCAGACCCCAGCTGTACCAGTAGATTTCTACTATGCTAAGGGAATCTTGGAAATGCTCTTTGCCAAGCTAGGACTTGAGGTGACTTATGTGCCAATGGCAGAGCTGGCTAGCTTGCATCCAGGTCGGACAGCAGCGATTCAGCTGGCAGATGGTACCAGCATTGGCTTTATCGGTCAGGTGCACCCGCAGACGGCCAAGGTCTATGATATTCCTGAGACCTATGTGGCTGAGCTCAACCTGACAGCGATCGAGGCTGCCCTGCCAGAAGCGGCTATCTTTACAGATATCAGCAAGTTCCCAGCTGTTAGCCGTGACATCGCTCTGCTCTTGCCAAAAGCCACTAGCCACCAAGCAGTGCTTGAAGCCATCGCAGCAGCTAAGGTCAAACGCCTGACAGCCATCAAACTCTTTGACATCTATGAAGGGGACAAGCTGCCAGCAGGCACCAAGTCCATGGCCTACAACCTGACCTTCCAAAACCCAGAAGCCAGCCTGACGGACGAGGAAGTCGCGACATTTATGGATAAAATTACTAGCTCTCTGACCAACACACTCGGTGCAGAGGTGCGGTAGAAGCAATTAACACTTTATCTTAGGAATCGAACAACCACTAAAAAACGTTCGGTTTAATTGGCATATCTTTAAAAAAAGATAAAAAATAATGCGTTTTTTATCTTTTTTTGTTATACTTAAGCAAATGCAGTAAGGAGACTAGACCATGACAACAGATATTGCAATTGCTCAGGCAGCAGTTCTTCAGCCTATTGTGGATATTGTTGAACCTTTTGGAATTTGTCCAGATGATTTGGAGCTTTATGGGAAATATAAAGCTAAGCTGTCTTTTGAGAAAATAGCTCAGCTATCCGATCAGCCTTTAGGGAAATTAGTATTGGTGACAGCAATCAATCCAACCCCAGCTGGTGAAGGTAAATCAACCATGACTATCGGCTTGGCTGATGCACTGAATAAAATAGGACAGAAAACCATGATTGCTTTGCGCGAACCATCTCTTGGACCAGTCATGGGGGTCAAGGGTGGTGCAGCTGGC
Organism: Streptococcus sp. E17BB; assembly: GCF_041807725.1. Taxonomy (NCBI): domain Bacteria; kingdom Bacillati; phylum Bacillota; class Bacilli; order Lactobacillales; family Streptococcaceae; genus Streptococcus; species Streptococcus sp. E17BB. The sequence goes on along the minus strand of NZ_JBGTZC010000002.1, from coordinate 92,087 downwards.
GGAGGTTATGCACAGGTTCTGCCTATGGAGGACATCAATCTGCATTTCACTGGGGACATGCACGCTATTACAACAGCCAACAATGCCTTGGCTGCCTTGATTGATAATCATCTCCAGCAGGGGAACGAGCTAGGCATTGACCCCCGTCGTATCATCTGGAAACGCGTTGTTGACCTCAATGACCGTGCGCTTCGTCAGGTAATCGTTGGGCTGGGCAGTCCTGTCAATGGTGTGCCTCGTGAGGACGGCTTTGACATCACGGTAGCCAGTGAAATCATGGCTATCTTGTGCTTAGCGACCGATTTAGACAATCTTAAAGAGCGGTTGAGCAATATTGTAGTCGCTTATCGCTACGATAAATCACCTGTCTATGTCCGAGACCTGCAGGTTGAGGGTGTTTTAGCTCTCTTGCTCAAAGATGCGATCAAACCTAATCTGGTACAAACCATTTATGGCACACCAGCTTTTGTTCATGGCGGACCATTTGCTAATATTGCTCATGGCTGTAACTCTGTTTTAGCAACAAGCACCGCTTTACGACTAGCAGATGTGGTGGTAACAGAAGCTGGTTTTGGTGCTGATTTGGGGGCAGAGAAATTCCTGAACATCAAGACACCACAATTACCTGTGCAACCAAGTGCAGTGGTCATTGTCGCAACCTTACGAGCACTCAAGATGCACGGCGGTGTTGCCAAATATCAGTTAACTGATGAGAATGTCAAGGCAATAGAAGCAGGTTTTGCTAATTTAGCGCGGCATGTGGAAAACATTAGAACATTTGGTATTCCTGCGGTGGTTGCCATCAATGAATTTGTTACTGATACACCTGCTGAAATTGCTAAACTCAAAGAGTTATGTGCTACTATTGATGTGCCAGTCGAGCTGTCTAGTAGTTGGAAAAATGGCGCTGCTGGTGGCGTAGCTCTAGCTGAAACCTTAGTTGAAGTCCTAAAAGAGGATAAGGCAAGTTACCAACGTCTCTATGCGACTTCTGATCAGTTATTGACCAAGGTCGAAAAAGTTGCTAAAACAATCTACCGTGCCAAGTCTGTGACCTTGACCCACACTGCAAAGCAACAACTAGCCGATATTGAGAAAAATGGTTGGGGAGACTTACCAATTTGTATGGCAAAAACGCAATACAGCTTTTCAGACAATCCAGCCCTTCTTGGGGCACCTGAAGAGTTTGAGGTAACCATCAGAGAATTTGTCCCAAAAACTGGTGCAGGTTTTATTGTAGCCTTAACAGGTGATGTGCTGACCATGCCAGGCTTGCCGAAACAACCAGCCGCCCTCAATATGGACGTCTCGTCAGACGGTAGAGCTATTGGTTTATTTTAGTCCTCTGTGTGGTGCTAGAAGGTCAGTTGTGACACGAGCAACACATCTTGTAACATGATTGACAAAAAAGTGCTTAAATAATACAGTTTGGTTAAATCATCCCTAAGGCTATTGAAAAAGCAGTTGTTTGTGCTATGATAGAGATAGTCTCGAAAGAACAAGGAGAAATAACCATGCGTAAAAAAATGATTCTGGGCTCAAGTGTGGCTCTGACATTATTGACTTCAGGGATTGTTCAGGCACAAGATGTCGTTTGGACACCTCGTACAGCAGATGACGTGGCTGCAGATTTGAGTCAGCAGGGCCATCAAGCAAGTTATACCATCAAATATGGCGACACGCTTAGCACGATTGCTGAGGTACTGGGTGTTGATGTTGAATTATTGGGTAACATTAACCAAATCAGCAACCTTGATTTGATTTTCCCTGGAACTGTGTTGACAACAACTGTTAATGAAAACCATGCAGTGACAACTCTTGAGATTCAAGCGCCAGCAAGACAAGAAGCAGAGCCTGCACAAGCCAGTATCAATCTAGAAACAAACCAAGCAGTTATCAATAATCAAGTAGTGGACTTGGCAGAAGTAACAAGTAGCGAAACTCCTGCTGAACAGCCAGCAGTAGAGGTAACAGCTCCAGTAGCAGAAGCACCTACTGAAGTTGTTCCAGAAGTATCAGAAACTGAGGCTGAGGTGATTGAAGAAACAGTTCCAGCAACACCAGTTGCTGAAGCAACGCTTACTGAGGAAGTTACTCCAGAAACCCCAGTTGCTATCGAAGTGGTTGAAGCTCAGCCTGAGACCACAACAGTTGAGACACCTGATTCTGCCGTTACAGCACCAGCACCTGTTGAGGCGGCGCCTTCAACTGAGCCAGTAGCTTCAGTAGCACCAGCTCCAGCTGTGTTAGAACCTGTTGTTGCGACAACTCCTGTTGAAGCTGCTCCAGAGGTCGTTGAAAAAGTCGTAGAAACCCCTGTGGCAACAACTGTCGCTCCTGCGGTTACCGCAACTGCTCAAGCCACGACATTTACAGGATCTGAGGCAGGTTTGCAGCCACATGTTGTTGCCTACAAACAGGAAGTCCTATCGGCATTTGGTTCCATGTGGGTGCATGGCTACCGTCCTGATTCCGGTGACCACGGTAAGGGACTAGCTCTTGATTTTATGGTGACAGATAATGCTGCGCTTGGTGACCAAATTGCAGCCTATGCGGCCTCGCATATGGCAGAGAAAAAGATTTCATACATCATTTGGAAACAGCGCTTTTATGCGCCTTATGAGAGCAAGTATGGTCCTGCCTATACTTGGAACTTAATGGAAGACCGTGGCAGTGTCACTGAAAACCATTATGACCATGTGCACATTTCATTTCTTCCATAGTCAGGATAAACATTAAAAGCTGGGCAATAGGTCCAGCTTTTGTGTATAGATTTAGTGAGAGCAATAATGTATTAGGTGAGATTGCCTTTATACCCGAGGTAACCCAGTTTAGCTCAGTTTAAGTTAATTCTGTTATCTTACCTTAACTAGGCATTTACGATAGAGCTTAGCCGTGCTATAATAGCATAAAGGAGGCAAGAAGATGATTAAAGTATTGTTAATTGAAGATGATTTGAATTTGTCCAATTCTATTTTTGACTTTTTAGATGATTTTGTTGACGTGATGCAGGTGTTCGATGGTGACGAGGGACTGTACGAAGCGGAGAGTGGGGTTTACGATTTGATTTTGCTCGATGTGATGATTCCTGAGAAAAATGGTTTTGATGTGCTGAAAGAACTGCGTGCTAAGGGAAATACAACTCCTGTCTTAATCATGACTGCTAAAGAAGATCTTGATGACAAAGGTAAGGGATTTGAACTTGGAGCAGATGACTATCTAACCAAACCATTTTATTTAGAAGAGTTGAAAATGCGTATCCAAGCTCTATTGAAGCGTTCAGGCAAGTTGACTGATAACAATCTTCAGTACGGTAACGTTGTTGTTGATATGGCAACCAATACGACTACTGTTGACGGTGTTGAGGTTGAATTGCTCGGCAAAGAATTTGAGTTGCTGGTTTATTTTATGCAAAACCAAAATGTTATTTTGCCTAAAACACAAATTTTTGACCGTATCTGGGGCTTTGATAGCGATACAACGATTTCAGTTGTAGAAGTATATGTATCTAAAATTCGTAAAAAGCTTAAAGATAGTGACTTTGGGCATAATTTACAGACCTTGAGGAGTGTGGGGTATATGTTGAAAGATGCGAAATAAGTGGTACGGTCAACAACCCAAGCACGATGAATCGTCATTCAAACTGTTTTTCTCTGTGTTCACCATCATTTTCCTTGTGATGACCATGATTATCATTCAAGTCCTAAATAGTGGTATCTATGGCTCTGTGGATAAGAGTTTGTTCGAAGCGCGGGACAATATTAACCAATATGTTGATTTTCAGATGTCACTTCCGACAATGGAAGAGTTAACTTGGGCAATACTTAATGAAAAAGAGGCAGATAATCCACAAGATGAGCGTCCAAAACTAAAACCTAATCGGTACCTTGCAGCAAATATTGACGTTGTTCTTTATGATGCAAAAGGAAAAATTATTAACCAAATGGGCTATATGGCGCAACCCTATGACTTTCCTTTAGATGACTCACGTTTGAACGTTATTGAACAAGAAAAGATTCTAACCTATTGGGGGAAAGAAGAGTATTATCGGATTATTACTGTTCCAGTAGGCAATCTTAATTACCCCGAGATTGCTTATGCCAGCATTTTGGTGAATACGGAACAGCTTGACATCAGTAACAGGCGAACGGTTCGGGTTGTGATTAGTGTCATGATATTTTTCTGGGTGGTGTCACTTTTTGCAAGTATTTATCTGGCTCAGCGGACGAGAAAACCGATTTTAGAGAGTTTTGAGCGACAGAAAAAATTTGTTGAAAATGCCAGCCATGAACTAAGAACCCCTTTGACCGTTCTTCAAAATCGTCTAGAGAATCTGTTTAGAAAACCGCAAGCTACTATCTTGGACAGTAGTGAGAGTATTGCGGCTAGTCTGGATGAGGTACGCAATATGCGCTTGCTGACGACTAATTTGCTCAATCTAGCTCGGCGAGATGATGGTTTGACGCCTGAATTAACGACAATTCAGCCAGAATTTTTTGATACGATTTTTACCAACTATCAATTAGTCGCTGATGAAAATAGCAAAATGTTCAAGGGCATCAACCGTCTGGAGCATGCAATTCGCTCAGATAAAACCCTGCTGAAGCAATTGTTGACTATTCTATTTGATAATGCAGTTAAATATACAACAGACGATGGACACATCATCTTGACAGTTAGTCAGGTGGAGAAGTCTTTGCTTGTTGAAGTTGCCGATAATGGTGTTGGCATCTCAGAGTCAGATAAAATTAAGGTATTTGACCGTTTTTACCGAGTGGACAAGGCAAGAACAAGACAGACAGGTGGCTTTGGTCTAGGCCTATCTTTGGCCAAACAGATTGTCCATAGCCTAGGTGGCACGATTAAAGTTAGAGATAATCAGCCTAAAGGGACGGTTTTTGAAGTTAAATTACCTCTACAACAGATGAGCTAGGGCAAATGTCCTAGCTCGTCTTGCTTTCCTTTTGAAACCATGCTATAATGACCAAACACAGGAGTTTATATGAATAAAAGAATACGATATGGTCTGGCAGCTCTTGCTTTGTCAACTCTGTCTCTCTATCCTGTAGCGAGCAAGGCAATTCGCCATTACCAGCAAAAGCTGGTTCGTTTAGGAATTGCTGAGCAAGCAAAACAGCCCGAAGCAGCTGATGATGACGTGATTAAGCAGGGGCAAGCTGCGGTAGCAGCTAACTTTTATTACCAGCAATTAAGCAAAAAAGAACAGGCAGATTACATTCGACTGGTCACAGCTTTGCGGCAATTCGATACAAAATCACCCTTTAAAACGACGTCTAGTGACCGTTTGAAACGCATCTATCTGGCAGTGACCTACGATTTTCCAGAGTTTTATTGGCTATCAGAACAATCAGAAATTGATTTTTCTCAACTAATCTACCCCAAAGATGCCAAAGAAACTTATCAGCGTGTGCAAAGAGTAGCAGATGAGGTTATTGCGCAGATGCCTGACGGTAGCGATTACGATAAGGTCAAGTACCTTTACGAATACGTTATCCAACATACTCAGTACCATATAGAAGCCTTAAACAATGAATCGTTGATTTGGCAAGACCAGAGTGCTCGTTCTGTTTTTCTGGAACAAGAGTCTGTTTGTGCAGGATACAGCCGAGCTTTCCAGCTTCTCTGTCAAAAAGCAGGGCTAAATTGCCTCTACGTTGCTGGGGATATTGTTGCTTACGATTATCCGCATGCGTGGAACCTTGTTGAGATTGATGGTGATTATTACCCTGTAGACACCACTTGGGGAGACCCAACCTTTGAATCAGCTGTCGCTGGTCAAGATGCCAATCACATTAATTACAGCTATCTTTGTACACCGCGAGAGATTTTTGAGCGAACCCATACTGCATGGACAGGATTTGACAGTCCTGTTGGAGAGGCGCTGGTCTATCCGGCTCTAGCAGAGAATGCTCTTAACTATTATGTGCTGAACGGTTCCTATTTTGAGACGTATGATGAAACTGCATTAACTAACTTTATCGCAGAAAACGTTAAAGATGCTTCAGTCAAGGAGATTAGCTTTCAAATGGGAAATCAAGTTGCCTATGAGACAGCCTTTTCGGTCTTACAATCAGACACCTCACCAGTTCATGCCATGTTAGGGCATTTACCCAATTATCAAGGTTATGAGTTTTATGGTGACCAGCACACCTATCAGCTAGCCATCAAGATTCCGCGCTAAATAATTTGGGTACAAATCAACAATAACAAAAAACCAGTTCTTTTTTGAAGGAACTGGTTTGTTGTTTTGGTATTATGCCAATTTTGACGCAAGGCGTGCTTTATCACGACTTGCTTTGTTTTTGTGGATCAAGCCTTTTGACTCAGCCTTGTCGATGCTAGAAGAAGCAGCGCGGAACAACTCTTCAGTTGGGTTTGCTTCAAATGCTTTAATCGCTGTACGCATCGCAGATTTTTGTGATGAGTTCTTAGCGTTTTGTTTAACGTTAAGCTCAGCACGTTTGATAGCTGATTTGATGTTTGCCAATGTTTTCACCTCCATTTATCTTAACTATCCCATTATATAGCAAAAACTCTCATTTGACAAGTGGAAATTACTTTTTCAGAAAAAATTTTATAAGAGGTCAAACTAGACTGCATTTTGCAGGATGTGACGGTGGATAAGCAAATCGCCTTTATCTAGGTAGTCTGCCTGCTCAGAACCACCAAACACTAAAGCTGGCGTAAAGAAATAGCACTCATTTGGAGCCAATGGTCCTAGACCTTTGACAGCTTCTTGATAAAGAGGTTGTTTGAGGAGGTCAGTTGTAAACTGGTCTTCAAGAGCGAGTTGGCTAAAGAAATCTTGCCACTGATAGGCTAGAACAGGGGGTTGTCGATAATGAATGTCGAGAAGAGCGATATCGCTGGTGGTATCATCAAGGTGGCGATAATAAATCAGATCACCAAAGGCCGTTTTGAAGAGAGGGATACGGTCTAGAGAATCCTGACCCAGCCAAGCATTTAAGGTACCCTGATAATCTTTGGGGTTAATGATGGTCAGTAAGCCATCAGCTAATTCCCTTTCGCCATGCTGTAGCAAAAAATCCTGCAACTCTTGAGGCAAGCGGTGGTTATAATCAGCTAATTGCTCTGCAGAAATGTTGCTAATTTGCTTACCGGGTGGAAATTTTCTCAAGAAACGAGCAAAAAGCTGAGTTTCTTTTTGCTTTTTGAATAAGTTGAAAAATGACATCAGTACTCTCCTAGTTTACTTTTTCAAGTAAATCTTATCAATTTGATGGTTATCGCTTTTATGAAGAATGAGCTCGGCTCGATTTCTGGTTGGCTCGATGTAGTGCTCCAGATTGACCAGATTGATGGTTTTCCAGATGTTTTTGGCAAATTGCTGAGCATCAGCCTTATCCCAGAGAGAAAACTTGTGGTAGTAGCTGGTCGTGTCTTCTCTGGCACGATCCAGGTGCTTTTCAAAACGTTCCAGGTACCAGTTTTCGATAATTTGGCTATCGGCATCGATGTAGATAGAAAAGTCAAAGTAATCGCTCATGTAGAGCCGATTGTTTTGCTGGTTTTGAAAGACGTTAATACCTTCAACAATCAGAAAATCAGGAGCATCAATCGTTTGGACTTGGTCAGGCACGATGTCGTAGATGTCATGAGAGTAGACAGGCATGGTTGCTCTGCCATTATTTTTTACCGTATCAAGAAAATTCAGCAAGCGTTCCATGTCGTAACTCTCAGGGAAGCCTTTTTTGTTTAGGATATTATTGGCGATAAGATACTCGTTGGGGTAGAGAAAGCCGTCCGTTGTGATGAGCTCGACCTTACTTTTTTTATAGGTGCGTTCGAGAAGCAGCTGGATTAGCCTGCTGGTGGTTGATTTGCCGACAGCGACACTACCTGAAATCCCGATGATAAAGGGACGGCTATTCAAGCGTTCCTGTAAGAACATGCTTTTGGAGAAGTTGAGGTTATCTTGATTGTGTTTGTAAATCTGAATAAGCTTGATAAGCGGGAGATACACTTCGCTAACTTCCTGAATGGTGATGCTGTCGTTGAAGCTTTTGATGGCGTTGAGTTCATCTTCAGTTAAGGGAACATGGCTTTTTTGATGGAGCGTTTTCCAATCTTGACGTTCAATTGGGGTAAAGTTGATTAATTCCTGCATGGCTAATCCTTATTAAATTAAGTTTTTTGCATGTTTTCTCTATTATAGCATGATTTCATCAAAACAAGCCTATAAAAATGCCACCATATTCTGCGAATAATACGTCTCTATTTTTGAGGGGACTGATTGGACGAGGATAAGGTTAAGGATCTGGCAATTTGGCTTGTTCTGGTTTAGGAGTGACATGTCATGAACAAATTTTTAAGGCTTAACTTTGCCCCAAGCCTTTTTCTCCATGGTGTTTGTTGCGAAGAAAACGTTGTGAAACTGGTTATTTTCTTTAAAATATGCTATAATATAGCAGAATGTTACTCTTATTTAGGAGTAAAAACGGTAAAGAAAGTGTAAATAATGTCAGAGAAAGATTTAGAACAATTAGCACAGGAGTATGACGCTAGTCAGATTCAGGTTTTGGAAGGCTTAGAAGCTGTTCGGATGCGTCCAGGGATGTATATTGGCTCAACCTCCAAAGAGGGCTTGCACCACTTAGTCTGGGAGATTGTTGACAACTCCATCGATGAGGCCTTGGCTGGTTTTGCTAGTCAGATTGAGGTGTTTATTGAGCCGGATAATTCCATCACGGTTGTTGATGATGGTCGTGGGATTCCTGTCGACATTCAGGAAAAGACAGGTCGTCCTGCGGTGGAGACGGTCTTTACGGTACTCCATGCGGGGGGTAAATTTGGCGGTGGTGGCTACAAGGTATCAGGTGGTCTTCACGGCGTTGGCTCATCTGTTGTAAATGCCCTCTCCACGCAGCTTGATGTTAAGGTTTATAAGAACGGGCAGATTTACTACCAAGAATACCGTCGTGGTGATGTGGTGGCCGATTTGGCGGTCATCGGTGAGACTGACCGCACGGGGACGACGGTGCATTTTACGCCAGATTCTGAGATTTTCACAGAAACAACCGAGTATGATTTTGCCCGTTTGGCTAAGCGTGTTCAGGAGCTGGCCTTTCTCAACAAGGGCTTGAAAATCGCTATTACCGACAAACGTGGTGAAGACGAGGAGACCAAGAGCTTCCATTACGAGGGTGGGATTGCCAGCTACGTCAGCTTTATCAATGAAAATAAAGATAATATCTTTGAAGAGCCGATTTATACCGATGGGGAGCTGGATGGTATCTCTGTCGAAGTCGCGATGCAGTACACCACCGGTTATCATGAGACGGTGCTCAGCTTTGCTAATAATATCCATACCCACGAGGGGGGAACCCATGAGCAAGGCTTCCGCACAGCTCTTACCCGTGTTATCAATGATTATGCTAAGAAAAATAATATTCTCAAAGAAAAAGATGATAACCTGACGGGCGAAGATGTCCGTGAGGGGCTGACAGCAGTTATTTCAGTCAAGCACCCGCATCCGCAGTTTGAGGGGCAAACCAAGACCAAGCTTGGTAACAGCGAGGTTGTTAAGATCACCAATCGTCTCTTTAGCGATGCCTTTAACCGTTTCTTGTTAGAACACCCACAGATTGCTCGTAAAATCGTTGAAAAAGGTATCCTTGCTAGCAAGGCGCGGATTGCGGCCAAGCGGGCGCGGGAGGTCACACGAAAAAAATCAGGGCTTGAAATTTCCAACCTGCCTGGGAAACTTGCGGATTGCTCGTCCAACGATCCGACCCAAACGGAGCTCTTCATCGTGGAGGGTGATTCGGCTGGTGGTTCAGCTAAGTCAGGACGTGATCGTGCATTCCAAGCTATTTTGCCGATACGGGGTAAGATTCTCAACGTCGAAAAGGCAACCATGGACAAAATCCTTGCCAACGAGGAAATTCGGACCATTTTTACCGCTATGGGGACAGGGTTTGGGTCGGACTTTGATGTGTCCAAGGCGCGCTACCAGAAACTAGTTATCATGACCGATGCCGATGTTGATGGTGCTCACATCAGAACCCTGCTCTTGACCTTGATTTATCGCTTCATGCGCCCTGTTTTAGAGGCGGGATATGTTTACATCGCCCAGCCACCGATTTATGGGGTTAAGGTTGGTAGTGAGATTAAGGAGTACATCCAACCGGGAGCCGACCAGGAAGAACGGCTCAGAGAGGCAGTTGCCAAATACAGTCAAGGGCGCTCTAAACCAACAGTTCAGCGTTATAAGGGTCTGGGGGAAATGGATGATCACCAGCTCTGGGAAACGACGATGAATCCAGAAAAACGTTTGATGGCACAGGTGTCTGTCGATGATGCCGCTGAAGCAGACCGCATTTTTGATATGCTGATGGGTGATGACGTCGCTCCTCGACGTGAATTTATTGAAGAAAATGCTGTTTACTCAACGATTGATATCTAAAACCCTTTGTCAAAGCCATTTAAATATGCTATAATCGTAATGATATAGACTAAAATTAATATTCTAAGGAGAATATATGCCTATCAAACAGAGCGGAATTATACTACTGATTGTAGCCGTCATTTTGATTGCTATCGTGGGCTACCTTGTCAGTGTATTTGTTAGACGGAAAAATGACGGTATTATTGCCGAATTAGACAAACGAAAAGAAGGGCTGATGTCTCAGCCAGTCTCTGATGATATCGAAGCGATTAACCAGCTCCAGTTGGTTGGTCAAAGCCAAGAAGAATTTGATTCTTGGAAGGAACGATGGGCTATTTTAACAACTGAGACATTTAAGCAGTTGGAAGAGGACATAGAAGAGGCTGAAGTTTTTAATGACACCTTCCATTTCTTAAAAGTAAAAAAATCAGTGGAAGCTATTGATGCACAGCTTAAAGAGACTGAGACGGAATTATCAAATATTCGTCAAGGGCTAGTAACTCTCAAAGAACAGGAAGAAAAAAATAGTGCACGTGTGAAGTATGCACTTGACCTGTATGAAGAGTTGCAGGAAGGCATTTCCTCAAAAGAGAGCGAGTTTGGTTCTGCTCTTACTGAAATCAACAAGCAATTATCAAATATCCAAACCGAGTTTTCTCAATTTGTAGCCTTGAACACATCAGGGGATCCACTCGAAGCAGCAGAGATCTTGGAGCGTGCTGAAGAGCACACCATTGCGTTGGGTCAAATTAGCGAAAAGGTCCCTGGACTAGCTAAAGAGCTACAAGATAGACTAGCAGATCAGCTAGATGACCTGGAAACAGGTTATGCGAAACTCTTAGAAGAGAACTATCATTTTGGAGACCAACCGATTGAACAGCGTTTCCAGACCATTCGTGAAGCCATTACAGCTGGGAAAAATGATTTGGCTGGTTTAGAGTTAGACAAAGCAGAGGCAGGTATAGAAGACATCCAAGCACGTCTTGATAGCCTTTATGAACTCTTCGAGAAAGAGATTGCTGCTCAACGAGAAGTGAAAAGACTTATCCGTCGCTTGCCATCTTACTTGGAGCATGTGAAAACTAATCATAGCAAGTTACAAGAAGAAATTCTTCGCTTGCAACAGTACTACATTCTGGATGATGCAGATAGCAGTACCCTGAAAGGGTTAAGCCGTCAGATTGAAAAATTGGAAGAAGGCTCATTGGCGCATTTGGATGACAGTCAGTTGCCAGAAGAACCATTCTCAACCTTGGAAAAGCGTTATAGCACGGCAGTGAAAGGGTTAGAAGGTATCGAGCAAGAACAGTTATCTCTGACGACTCATCTTAAAGAGATTGATAAAAAAGAAGTAGAAGCTCGTCAGCTGATGGAGCAATCTATCAACCGTCTTCATATCATTAAACGTTTTATAGAAAAGCGCCATATACCAGGTGTGCCACAAGAATTTCTGAGCATTTTCTTTACTACTAGCTCACAAGTGGAAGCTCTCATGGCTGAGCTTGACCGCCATCGCATCGATATTCAGGCAGTCAATCGTTTGACTGAAGCCTCTGATAGTGCCATGGCTAAGCTTGAAGAGACAGCTTACACCGTTGCCCAGTATGCTACCTTGACCGAACAGCTGCTACAGTATTCAAACCGCTACAGAAATTTTGACAAGAATGTCCAAGCTAGTTTTGAAGCAGCTCTTCATTATTTTGAGGTTGAGTATGATTACCGTGCAGCCTTCGATGAAATTTCCTATGCTTTGGAAATTGTTGAGCCAGGAGTGACAGAACGGTTTGTAACATCGTATGAAAAAACGAGAGAAATGATTAGATTTTAACAAAGGGCTGGAATTTTCCAGTCTCTTTTATATGCAATGAACATCATGTCACAATAAAAAATCAACCTTGTAATGGTTATTAACTAAAGAACAATTATTTGAGCATTCTAATCTAATTGTGCTATAAGTTCCTCATTGATCGCAAAAATAAAAAAAGCTGACTGATAAGGTCAACCTTCTATGGTAATGAATCAAAGGTATAAAGGATTCAGGCAGTCGACAGAGGAAGAACATATTTTCAGTGTAAGAAAAGTTCAGTAATAGCCGCTTTTTGACCGGGAATTAAGAGGTGGTTTTCAATGAAAAGGGGCAGTTCTGATGGTGACACCCAGCGGTAATCAGCTGTTTCTTCGATTTGTAATTGGACTGCCTTTTTATCGTTTGTCGTCATGGCTTGAAAAATATGGAAGTAGCAGTGGTAGCGATCGTCAAAATAGGTGTTGTAAAGTGACAGTTTATCGAGGCTTAGTCCAGTTTCTTCTAAGACTTCTCGCTTAATAGCCTGCTCTGCCATTTTGCCCGCTAGGGCAGAACCACCACAAGAAAATTCCCAATAATTAGGGAAACTCGCTCGGCTAGCAGCGCGTTTGACAAAAAGTAAACTCCCATCTTCATGGCAAACCATGGCTTCAACAACTAGGTGATAATACCCGTCTGGAATGGGCTCTCCTCGGGTCAGTTTCAAATCAGCAAGGGTACCATCAGCTAGGTAAGCATCCCAAATTTCTGTTGTCATTTTTGCTCCTTTACTTAGTTGATAGGGAAGTCAATGATAGCAGATGGCTTAGCCTCTGTCAAGAGGCTTGCCGCTTGTGTGAACTTAGTGTAGACTAAAAAGAGAGGTTTGCTCGATTTATGCTTGTTAATAGAGTGATTTTCATAAGTTAATCTAATTGCCAAGATAGGAGGTCAGTATGATTTATGTGATTTACCTTTTAGTTGTATTTTTCGCCACTTGTATCGGTGCTGTGACTGGCGTTGGGGGTGGCGCCATTATTAAGCCGATTTTTGACAGACTGGGTTATGATTCTGCTGTCGTCATTGGCGCTTATTCGTCAATCGCAGTTTTTACCATGTGTTTGAGTTCGCTTGTGCGCCAACTCTGTATAAAGCCTACTGTTGATTCAACGGTTTTAGTCGGTCTAAGTGCGGGCTCAGTCTGTGGTGGCTTTTTTGGAGAGCAACTGTTTCATCAGATGACCAGTAGTGTCCCGAATGAAACCGTCAAAGCCTGGCAAGCAGGACTTCTTATTCTTGTTTTGCTCTTTACCACCGGCTATCACATCAAAAAGGAAAGTCTCCCCACCTATCGTGTCAATAATGCTTGGTTGATTACTTTTTTAGGTCTTGTCATTGGGATGCTGTCGATTTTCTTAGGCATTGGAGGCGGGCCACTTAACATCGCTGTTCTCGTGATACTCTTTTCATATACGGTCAAAGAAGCCGCCATGTACTCCCTAGCTATGATTTTCTTTGCACAATTGCCCAAGATTACCTTAATCGTTTGGAAATGGCAGAGCTATGGAGTTAGCCTTGGCTTTGTTGGTCTGCTGATAGTCGTTGCCGTTGCTGGTGGAATGATTGGGACATGGGGATATCGCCGCTTGACTGATAAGCAAGTAAATGTACTATTTTTAGCTTTGACGATTGCTATAATTGGTATTAGTGTGATGAATTTAGTGACTAATCTCATCTAACCAAACAGCTTTTTCCAGAGCGATTTTTTGGTAGGCTGAGTAGGCTCATCGACAAAGTAGTCGGGATAGAGTTCCTGTACCTCGATTTCTGATAGCTGTTCAGCCTTATCTGTATGAAGGACAAACCCATAAGGCGACTGTGCCTTATCCTCATCAACAACTGTTGCTTGGATACCAATTGCTTGAGCAGCTTTTAGGTAAGATATTTCAAGAGCGTTATCCAGACGAGCAGAGAGCTTTAGGTGAAGGTGGGCGTATTTTCTGTGATAATCTTGCAGAACGGTGTCAAGATTCTTGATGAAGACGGGGTGCTGAGCGTTAGCTATTGTCCCTAAAAGCACCACCCGTTCAGCAAATGTGCCGAGGTAGTGCCTCTGTTGGTCAGGGTCAAGCCGATGTTCGCCTGTTGCCATCTGTTGAATTTTTTGGTCTAATGTCATTAGTGTCTCCTTATGATGAAATCACTAACTATTATACACGTTTTTAACTTTTTACGGACTTTTAAGATTTTGATTTGATTATCTGGCCATTTTATGATAAGATAAAAAGGTAACAAATTAAAACTCATAAGGAGAGTCAATAATGTCAATTATTACTGATGTTTACGCTCGCGAAGTCCTCGACTCACGCGGTAACCCAACTCTTGAAGTTGAAGTTTATACAGAATCAGGTGCATTCGGACGCGGTATGGTACCTTCAGGTGCCTCTACTGGTGAGCATGAAGCAGTTGAGCTTCGTGATGGCGATAAGTCTCGTTACCTTGGTCTTGGTACTCAAAAAGCGGTTGACAACGTGAACAATGTCATCGCTGAAGCGATTATCGGTTTTGACGTTCGCGACCAACAAGGTATCGACCGTGCGATGATTGCTCTTGATGGTACACCTAACAAAGGTAAACTTGGTGCTAACGCTATCCTTGGTGTGTCTATCGCTGTTGCGCGTGCAGCTGCGGACTACCTTGAAGTGCCACTTTACAACTACCTTGGTGGTTTCAACGCTAAAGTGTTGCCAACACCAATGATGAACATCATCAATGGTGGTTCTCACTCAGACGCTCCTATCGCTTTCCAAGAGTTCATGATCATGCCAGTTGGCGCACCATCATTCAAAGAAGGTTTGCGTTGGGGTGCTGAAGTCTTCCATGCCCTTAAGAAAATCCTTAAGTCTCGCGGTTTGGTAACAGCTGTTGGTGACGAAGGTGGTTTTGCACCTAAGTTTGAAGGCACTGAAGACGGTGTAGAAACCATTCTTGCTGCGATCGAAGCTGCAGGCTATGAAGCTGGCGAAAACGGCATCATGATTGGTTTTGACTGTGCCTCATCAGAGTTCTACGACAAAGAGCGCGGTGTTTACGACTACACTAAATTTGAAGGTCCTGGCGGTGCCGTTCGTACGTCTGCTGAGCAGGTTGACTACTTGGAAGAGTTGGTTAACAAGTACCCAATCATCACCATCGAAGATGGTATGGATGAGAACGACTGGGATGGTTGGAAAGCCCTCACTGAGCGTCTTGGTAAACGTGTACAATTAGTTGGTGACGACTTCTTCGTGACAAACACTGACTACCTTGCTCGCGGTATCCAAGAAGGTGCTGCTAACTCAATCCTCATCAAAGTTAACCAAATCGGTACACTTACTGAGACTTTTGAAGCGATTGAAATGGCTAAAGAAGCTGGCTACACTGCTGTTGTTTCTCACCGCTCAGGTGAAACTGAAGATTCAACCATCGCTGACATCGCTGTTGCGACAAACGCTGGTCAAATCAAAACAGGTTCACTCTCACGTACAGACCGTATCGCGAAATACAACCAATTGCTTCGTATCGAAGATCAATTGGCTGACGTTGCTCAGTACAAAGGGATTAAGTCATTCTATAACTTGAAAAAATAGTATGTAAGGGGTAAAACCTTACTATACCAGCACTTTGGGGCGGTTTCCCAAGGTGCTTTTTTCAATTTGTTACCCCTTTGTTACCCCAAAAGCTGATTTTTGGTGCAGAGAAAGGGCAAACCCCAGAGGGGTAACCCTAGCTATTTTATAAATTATTGACGGCTGTTGCATAGGTGATAGCCGTTTTTTGTATCTGGTCATTGTCAACATGCCAGTAAGTGTTTTGTGTGAGATTGGCGCTTGAGTGTCCTAGCCGATATTGAGCATCTTTGGCATTGACCCCAGCATACAAAATCAGTGACGTGTGCGTGTGTCTGAAGCCATGAAAAGAGACATAGGGCACGCCAGCAGCTGCAAAGTGTTTTTTTAGTCGCTGTCTCAACGGACCAGAGTAAGCATATTTTTGCGTAAACACAGAGAATACAACCGTCTCAGACCGCCCAAGTTGCCAGCTTTCGATTTGTTGGCGGTTTTTGTATTGCTTGAGCATGAGTAGCGTTGCCTGGTCTATTGGTATATCACGATAGCCAGCATTTGATTTAGGGCTGTTTAGCCCATTCTGACGGTTTAGGGTCTTATTGATGCTGATAATACCCTTGTTTAGGTCAATATCAGCCCATTCAAGAGCCAAAGCCTCACTAATACGGCAACCAGTAGCCAGCAAGAGCTTATAAAGCGTGACATCGAATAGAGTAGTATAGTTTGATTGGTCGAGGGTATCGAGATAAGCCAAGAACGTTTTTAGCTCTTGCTTATCTAGGCACTTGACCTTTTTCTGTTCGGTTTGCCTTTTACGTGGCATAATAACCTCACGAGCTGGATTGAACGGCATCAGTTGCATAGCTACGCCATATTGCAAGATGCGGCGGTTGAGGTTATGGAGTAAGCCATAGTTAGCAAAAGCCCCTTTCTCACCGCTATTGGCTTTATTTGCCCATTTATTGACCTGTTGCTGGATAATAGGGGTCGTGAGCTTATCCACCCTGTAATCACCAAAAACAGGTAGCAGGTGCTTTTTGATAGTCCCAGACATTGATTGTACAGTATTAGGCTTGACTGTATGCTTGTAACTATCCCACCAGAGGGAGACAAGCTCTTTATAGGTCGTGATGGTTGGTTTTGGCTTTCTGGTTGAGCCGTTAGCAATAAACTCGCTGATAGCTGTTTTAGCCTTTGCTTTTACGCCCTTTTGAGTTGATGCCGTCACCGTGGTGCGTGTCTTTTTACCTGTCATCTGGTCAATGCCAAGATAAACGCTAGCCCGATAAACGATTTTGCCATTTTGCTTTGTAATTTGTTTGATATTCATGTATGTTTCCTTTCCATCAGCAGGCAAGCGGATTTGTTGTTAAGGTATTTATACATGGATTGTCTCTATATCGTCGCTAGAGGCACGAGAATAGGGCTGTAATCGTTTGTTTTGGGGTGCGTGGTAAAATTATACCGCCGAGGGTTAAAACGGCTGTATGGGGGTTATAGGAGCGTGATAGTCACAGGATGTTGAAAATATTGAATAGGTTTAGTAGTGGATAAACTTGACACAACTTGACATTTATTCCCAACAAAACCCAACATTTGGGGGTTATAGCGTTATTGTTAGCCTTTGTTTTGGATGAGTTTCTTTCCAGAAAATGCTATGCGTTTTTTGAATGTATCTATCCACATATCACCACCGTATTTAGGTTGTTCATATTTTAAGAAATTTTCACAGATAGCTATCTCAGCTTGATAGTCTTTCAAACCACGGTAGTTTATAGCGATACGTTCGTAAAGTGGTGCTGTAAAATCAACCCCTTTTTGTCCGATGAGTGGCAGTAGCAACTCATTTGACTGTTGGTATTGCTTTTGTTTGGATAATCTTTCGCCTTTTTCAAATAGTTTCCAGCCCTCATCTCTTAACTTATCAAATGCTATCTGTTCTCTTAGTTCTTTGGCGCTGTCTTTCAGACCTATTTGGTCGAGATAGTCAGCGTGTTTGGTTCTGAAAGCTTCATAACTTGCTCTGTTTGCAGCCTTATCCTCGTCAGTCACCCAGCCAGATTTGTGTAGTTTTATGTAATGCTGATTATTGTTGATTAGTTCTTTCCCTTTTGGTGTGAGTAACCCATCTTGTTCCAAAAGCCCAAGATTTATCAATCGAAGAGTGGCAACGCCATAGTCTGTTACGCCGTAGTTCCTAGAGAGATGAACAGGGTATTTTTCAGTAAATAGACCAAGCCGCTTTATAACCCAGAGCAAGATTAAATCAGAGATAACTATGTTGGGTTCGGCTATTTGCTGTTTTGCCCAAGGGTAAACATGCTCATAAAAATCAGGGTCGTCTATTTCTTTACCATAGATTTTTATTTGGTCTCTTGTAGGCGGTTCTGGTATAGTGCTAGTTTTTGAGAATAGTTTTTTTAAGGAGGATAATAACGGCATCTGTTTAGTCCTTTTTATGCATACGGTCGATGAGTTTGCTTATTAAATCAAAATCATCATCTTTTAGTTTTGAAAGTTTAGATATGACTGTATTGTATTTTGAGAGATAGTCATCAAATGACTGTTCGCTATTTTTCTCATCATTATCAGAAGCATCATTTAAATCAGGCATCACCATCGGATAACCCGTAGTATAGAAAAAATCCTCCTCTGACCAAGTCCTGAAACCGCTATGACCCAAGAGGTAAGAAACTTGCACTCCAAAATAGTCCGCTAGTTGCTGGGCTTTGTCGGATTTGATATCACGTTGGCCTTGCTCCCAACGGAGTATGGTCAGCTTTGAAACACCTATTTCCTCGGCTAGCTCTTGCTGGGTTAGCCCTTTTTCTTTGCGTAAGTCTTTAATTTTATTTTCCATGAGTTTACTACCTTTCCACTTGATTATATCCCGATTTTAGAAAAGTATCAAAAAAAGTTACAAAAAAATAAAAAAGTTGTTGAAAAGTAACAAAAAAGGGTACATAATCAATATTGTATTATCCGAAACGGATACACAACCCAAGCACTCAAACCTTACTACCTTTCACGCTTGGCTATTAAAAGACAAAGGAGGACATCAATGCTTATCACTCACGATATGGCGGAGCGTATTCGTATCAAGAGAGCCGTGAACCGTCAGACCATGAAAGACCTAGCCCAAGAGCTGGGAACGACCTATAAGACCCTATCGCTGATTGAGCAGGGCGATTATGACCTACGGCGTGACATCTATGACAGGGTGGAACGCTGGCTAAAAGATGACTAGAGAGGCAGGCAAGATGGATTATAACATCATTTTACGCAACGGCGATTTAGTCGTTGACAGTTTGACAGTAGCGGATAAATTCGGTAAAGAGCATCATCGAGTGCTGAAAGATATTCGCAAACGGATAGCAGACATCGATGAGTTAGGAGATGAAGACAATTTTGACTATATCTCACCAGATACCTATTTTTATGCTGACACCTACCCAGATAGCTACGGCAGGAATAAACCTTGCTATTACATGAACCAAAAAGGTTTTACATTTTTAGTCATGAGTTACACAGGCAAAGAGGCGACTAAGTACAAACTAGCCTATATCGAGCAATTCGAGCGCATGAGACAGGCGTTGTTGACCAGAGAGCAACCGCTCATTAGAACACATACCGAGTTTATCCGTGAGGGCTTGCGCCGTCGCCCTCAAGTTGTCAAGATTGATTGGGAGACACCCGGACCAGACCATTATTGCTTTGGTATTTGGGAAATCTTGAGACTTTACGGCTATAGCGGTGCTGTCACGATGAGCTTTTTACAAGAGGCTAGACCGCTAGTTGTCTTTTATGGTTTGCCTTATTTTGAGGAAGTTATCAACTATTGCGCAGCTAAAGACAAGTTGCATCTAGGCTATATTTTAAAGGTTCTTGACGACTACCACCCAAGCGAAGTTGAACAGATGGTAGATGACCCTGTCTTTGGCATGGGACAGTCTTACTCACCAACAGCTATGACATGGCTGGTTGATTAACCTTAAATCAATTTGAAAAACAACCAAACATAGGCTCACAGAGCAAAGAAAAAGCCGTATGCAGGCAACCAAACCAAACGCATACGACCTCGACCAAATAAACAACAAAACAGCAGGCAAGCGGATTTGTTGTTAGGGTATTTACATAGGGGAACAGCCCCTTTGAAATACTATTTACTACATTTTACCAAAGACGGAGGAAAAATACAATGACCACAGATGAAATTAAACGCTACGGTAACCAGTTAGCCGATATGTTACCACGTATTGAGATGATAAAAGGGTATAGTAACGCTCTTATTTTAGCGAATAGACACGGGGTTGATGCCACTATTTTACGCTGCCAAATGCATGAGGCTTTTGTTACCTTTTATGCTCAAGCGGAGCAACTATATAGGGAGCTGGATTTAATCGCTTTTGACTTGATGGCTTATGATGACGAAAAAGAACAGGAGGCTATCAGAAAACATGGGAGATAAGATTATAGGTGGTTATGAGTTGCTACTGACAGAACTTGAGGATTGTATCACGGTTTTAGAGGCAGTAGATAGCGATATTGCCCCAGAAAAGGCACAAGCATTGTTAAAAGTAGCTACCAATGCCTTAAAACACCTTGTAACAGAACATACAGCTGTTATTGATGAACAAATAAAGCGAGGTGATAATTGATGGAAGTTCTATCTAAAGAAATCCAGCTAGAAGGGTTGAAAGAGCTGAAACAAGCTCTAAATACCCTTGTTGAGCTAGAGAAACAGAGAGCAGGTAAACTAGATTTGATAACACTCAAGGAGTTATTAGAGATACTGGATATATCAGAGCCAACGCTGAACAGATGGGAAGATATGGGACTGAAAAGGTATCAAGCCCCCGTGGATGGAGCTAGAAAAATCTTTTATCGCCCTAGTGATATTTACTTGTTTTTAGCAGTTAGTTAGGAGGTAAACAATGCAGATAGTCATTATAGACAGCACTAGATGGCGAGGTAAGGGCTTTTATTTGCCTACCCTTGATGTTGCCTTTATCAGCGATAAAGTCGCAGAGGCGGAGCGTGAGAGCCTGCTAGACAGGCTGAAACAGTCACAGAATAAAACGATTTGGAGGTAAGAATGGTTAAACAACATTACACCGTTAGCCATGTGATGGCAGACGGTACAGAGCTAGATGATATTACAGGGTATGTTATCCCAGATGATAACCCAGTATATGACATTTTTAAGAAAATCAATGAAGATAGATGGGCAGGTGAAGTTAATTAGTGGCAAAAACAAAGATTTATTTTTGGCTCAAGATTGATAAAAAGTTTTTTGATAATATCTTTATCAAGCGACTAAAGACAGTTCCAGGTGGCTATACAATGACAGTTATTTATATCCGCTTGATGCTTGAGAGCCTAGATAGTGATTGCATTCTTTACTATGAGGGTTATTTTGAAACACTAAAGGAGGAGTTAGCTCTAAAGTTAGATGTTTCAGAAGATGACATAGATATGACCATGGCATATTTTACGAAATGTGGTCTTATCCAAATCGACGAGGATAAAAACGCAGAGCTACCACAAGCTAAAGCCTTGGTACAACAGGAGACTAACCAAGCAGCATATATGCGTGAATATCGCAAAGAGCAACGGAAGAAAAACAATAATCTTACAATGTTAACTGATGGGCTTACAACGTTAACTACGTGTAAGACAGAGATAGAGAAAGAGTTAGATAAAGAGAAAGAGGTAGAAGTAGAGAAAGAACAACCTACCACCCCCACCCCTATCCATTCTCAAGATTTTGTCACTCTTTACAAATCATTCGAGCAGGAGACAGGCAGACCGCTATCACCTATGCAACAAGAGGAGCTAGGTTATATGTTGCAGGATTTTAGCCCTGACCTTATCCAAGAGGCTTTGCGTGAGGCAGTAGGACAAGGGAAGGCTAATTTTGCCTATATCAGAGCTATTCTTAACCGTTGGAAGTCTGACAACCTGCTGACAGTTGAGTTAGTGCATAATGCCAAGAAATCACGCACCAAGTCAGCGGACACTAAAAAGCCGATGACACAGGAAGAATGGCAACCCACGCCAGAATATCCATTTTAGGAGGTTATACAGATGACATTAAAAGCGAGTTTTGATATACCGCAGGCAGTAGAGATACATGAGGTTTGCCCGATACACAGTATAAACTTACAACAAATCCCAAAACCGCTGACAACAACAATTGGCAGAAATGCAAACTATGAGGCAATTAAGGCAAAACGTCACATCCCCCCTTTTTGCCCACTTTGTCGCATGGAGCAAACGGAACAAGAAAATCAAGCAAGAATATCAAGCTCACTCAATCAGCAACTATACTCCGAAACCTACCACGTTTTGGAGCGTGATAGCAATATCCCCTCAGAGTTGCAAGGAGCTAGCTTTGATACTTTCAAGGTGAGCAACCAAAATGAAAACCAGCTACTGGAATTTGTCGTAGAACAGTCTGAAAAGTATCTAGGAGGCATGAAAGGTAATACTCTGATAACAGGCGACCCAGGCATCGGAAAGAGCCATTTAAGTCTTGCTATGGCTAAAGCTATCAACGAGGGCTACAAGGCTAAGGGAGAGCCTAAAAGTGTCCTATTCATTAGTCTGACCGAGATTATCAAGGAAATTCAAGAGGGCTGGAACTATGGCAGAAACGCTAAACTGACCGCCCATGATGCTAAAAGGTTACTGACAGGGGTTGACTATCTGATTTTAGATGATATTGGTGAAATAAGCGGAGAAATCGGAAAAACTGAAAGGGATTTAATTTTCGATGTGTTGAACCATCGAGAAACAACGATTTTTACAACAAATCTGGATAGTCAGCAACTCAAACGCTATTACGGTGACAAGATTTATAACCGCATTTTGAAAGGTCTTGAGGGAAATAGTTATAAGGCTTTTGGTATTGCGGGTAAACGGTACGCTATCAATCGACTAAGAGAAAATGGCACTTTATAGTTAACCAAGAACGTACCAAGAACTTTTAGGCTCATAGAGCCATCAAAAAGCCCATATCAGCTGTTTTAATTGTTGGGTGGTAGAAATTATCTAGCGTGACTTAAAACGGCTGTACAGGGCTTGTATGAGCTTGTGGTGTTGAACAATGAATGAACAATGAGAAAATGGTTGAGTAGAAGAGCATCTAATCAATCGAAGCTAAGATAAAGCAAAGAACAGGAGGCGAAATAATGAAATGGATAAATTCAGACAGCGATGTAATGTGGTGGTTGAAAATGTGTTTAATCACAGGGGTTACAATCCCTATTGTGTTGATAATCAGCTTTGTAGTTCTCGCCTTATCAATCCATTTGCTAAGAGCAATAGGCATTGATATTCATAGTCTATCAGACCTTATTAGGTAACAAAACGGGGTAATAAATTCCCTTTACCAACTGAAAAAACTTATAAAATCAAGGTTTAGGGCAAGAAATATTATTTGAAAATCAAATAGGAGGTATAAAATGACACAATCAGATGATAAAAAATTAGAGGCTTTGCTAAAAAATGGTTGCATTCTCTATATGAAAAATGGTATAATAAAGCAAGTGACACCCCCAGAGCATGGAACTATTAAGCTAAAAAGCCAAAATGGTGTGTTAGTTTACAAGGAAGTGACCGCAGGGGAGCAACTATAAAAAATATACTGACTAGAAAAACTAGAGGTATGATAATTGAGTTTTAACGCTCTTTTGTCATACCTCTTTTTCGTTGTCATAAGTCATAGGGAGGTACAACATGACACTTACAATAATTAAAAACGACATCAAGGCTTTTGCTAAGAAAAAACACGGTTATATGACAGGTTATATTGCTATGCAAGAAGATTTTAATAAGCGGTTAGCTGCTGGTATGATTGGCGAGCAACGGGCAAAACAGGAGCTTGAGAAGTACAAAGCAGAGGGTAACACCTATGCACGCACCACGTACAATCAAATTATAGATAATATTGACCGAGTGCATGAGCAAGAATTAGCCAAACTCAAAGAAAAAGAGCTGTCAGTAACTGCTGATGACGTGGCAGAATTGAATTTGCTAGCTAGTATGGAAATGACCAAAGATGAGCTGGTGACTTACTATGAAAAATTCAAGCATAAGCCGTTAGCGATTAAGAAGCTTAATGAGATTGCCAAACAACAGCCAGAGCTGTTTGTAAATATGCAGGATTACACCGCAGAACAGGCATTAACTAACCTTATTGACTTTTTCAAACAACAACTAGCATTTTTTGAGGGGCGGTTACAAATCAACGGTGATAAAATTTTGGCTGTCACAATGGATATGGTGGTCAGTGCAGAAGTAACCGCTCTTGATGCCCGTTTAGGGGAGTATTTGGATTTATAAAGGGGCTGACACCCCCCTTTATTTTTCTATGGAGGTATGAAATGGCAAATGAGCATAACCTAATACCAGTAACCAAGCGAACCAAAGAAGAACAGCGAGCTATATCGTCTAAAGGTGGTAAGGCATCAGCTGCTGCTAGACGAAAGAGAGCAGACTTAAAGCGAGCATTAGACATTATTTTGACAGCAGAAGTCAGCAATCCAAATACTAGGGCTATGCTAGAAGAGATGGGTCTGCCCACCGATAATCAGACTTTGCTAGCCTTGTCCTTATTTCAGAAAGCTGTCAGAGGAAATGTTAGAGCATCAGAGTTGATTGTTAAAGTTGTTGCTGAAAAAGATGAGCTAGACAGGCAAGAGCAGAGAGAACGGATTAAGCTCTTGAGGCATAAAAACAGGGAGGCACAGGCGATAGATGCCACGGAGGCAGAAAAATTGGTATTTGTTGATGAGTGGGCAGGGGAGATGCCAGAGCTTGATACTTTAGGTTTGCCCCCTATTGAGTGATGATATGAAGATGACAATTAAGGAGCAACTAAATGAGCTGAAAGACCTAGCCCCATTTATCAAAAACCTAGAGGAGGAGCTAGCACAGGGTTATCCCATCTATGACTTTTTTGCTGATAACTTGGCGGAGTGGGAGGAGCAAACCCTGGATAGCATTAAGCAGCTAAAAGCCAAACGGCAAGCTGTGATAGATTTAATCAACAGACTAGACAGCCCTTTACACCGTGAAATCTTGCTTGTAAGGTACAGAGACGGTATAAAATGGAAAGACTTGCCCCAAAGTTTGAATTTGCCAGATACTGATATTCGCAGACTGCATAAGCAGGCCATCGAGGAACTGGATAGGGTGGAGCGTGACCTTAAAAAGGGCTAAGATTAGGCTAAGGTTGTCATAGGCCACACAAAGCCACGAGAACAGGGGAAATTAGGCGATTAGCTACCTAGTCAGAGTAAATAGGCACGCACCGCCTAAAATCGCTATACGGCCTTTATATGGCGTTTATAGATGGTGCAAGTTTTAGCTTTTAATTTTCAGTAAAATATGCTATAATTTGTTATCAAGTCGCATAGCCGACACCTGCCCACCAGAGCAAATCTGGTAGAGAGCTATCTTGTGAGGGATAGACTTTCCGTGTTGATTATACTAGTCACTACAACATGTTAGCCCTTTTGGGCTTTTTTGATTAAATCACTTGACACGTATGACACGTATGATATAATAGAGTTGTCAGGAGGTAGAGTACTATGCCGATGACACAAAAAGAAACGGTTAAGCTCTTGACCGCTCATGGTTGGATAAAGACCAAGGGTGGCAAGGGATCGCATATCAAGCTAGAAAAGGCAGGAGAGCGACCGATAACCGTTCCCCACGGTGAAATCAATAAATACACCGAACGGGGTATTAGAAAGCAAGCAGGGCTACTATAAGCTAGCCCTAGGTTTTCTTTGGATTTTGCAGGAGGTAGCACATGTTAGTAACTTATCCAGCTTTATTTTATTATGACGATACAGAGGGCGAAAATACAGTCCCTTACTTTGTACATTTTCCCGATATTGAGGGGTCAGGTACACAAGGAAGTAGTATTACAGATGCTATGGCGATGGGAGCAGAATATCTAGGTATGATGGTCTCGCATTATATCGAGAACGGCGAGCCAGTACCTCAACCATCAAGCATTAACAGCCTATCCTTGATTGATAATGACCCATTCAAAGATGATGCCGATTTTACCTTGACTTATGACCTAGACAAGTCTTTTATCTCGCTTGTGACTGTTGATGTGGCAGAATATCTAGGACAGCAAGAGCCTATCAAAAAGACCTTAACAATCCCAAGATGGGCGGATAAGGTGGGGCGTGAGTTAGGGATTAACTTTAGTCAGACCTTAACTAAGGCTATTGCAGAGCGAAGATTGCAATCCTAAGCCTAGCACCTGCTGGGCTTTTCTGCTATAATGCATCCAGACAACGATAAGCAGGATAGACTAAAAACACTAGGTAACACTAGAAATACAGTAGCGAGAGGTGCGTGAGTATGCTATGATGTTAATTGACAATCCTTAATAAATGTGTTACAATGTAACACAAAGAAACGAGGTAAACATCATGAGTACAGTAACCATCAGATTAAATCAAGAAGAAGAAGTCTTTTTCAAGAGCTATGCCCAACTCACAGGACAAAGCCTATCAAGTCTTTTTAAGAAAGCCTTGGAGCGTGATATTGAAGATGAGTATGATTTGAAAATCTATAAGCAAGCCTATGCAGAGTATCAAGCAGACCCTGAAACAATCAGCCATGCCGATTTTAAGAAAGAGCTGGGCTTGTAAATGTACCGTATAGAGTATTCAAAAAAGGCTCAAAAGCAGATTAGAAAGCTAGATAAATCTATCCAAAGGCTGCTTTTTGCATGGGTAGATAAGCATTTAGACGGTACAGAAACCCCACGAGCCAACGGTAAGGGTTTAACGGGTAATCATGCCAACGAATGGCGTTATCGTATTGGTGATTATAGGCTGATATGTGATATTCAAGATGACAAGTTAGTGATTTTGGCACTTGAATTTGGACATCGTAAAGATATTTATTGATACGGAGAAAATCAATGGTAACTAATGGTGCTATTGGTAGTAACTGGCGAGATATTCAGAAAGAACTTTTGTCACTAGAGGAAATCCGAGAAAGTGATATGAGAGTTGCTATCATGAGTGAGCTTATCGAGGCTAGAAACGAAAAAGGTATCAGCCAAAAAAGCTAGAAGAACTTAGCGGCGTGAGCTAGAAGATAGCACAAAAACAGCGTAAAAAATAAATCTAGATGCAAAAAGAAAAGCACGTTTAATCGTCCTTTTCCCTTGCCTGCTGAACTCGTCAATTTGTTACCTATTTTTATTACCCTTTGCCTTTATTGTGTGTTACCCTAGTTTATCCATTATAGCTAAATTAGGTTTTCTAAAGGTTAAAATTAGGCTTGTTTTAGGCTGTTATCTACTATTGTTAATAACTTGAAAAAATAATCTGACATAGATTAAAAACAGTCTCGGTTTTACCTAGGCTGTTTTCCTGTAGATGGGAGGAGAGATGGGAAAAAAGTGGTTGTATTTTGATATTGGTTCGACCTTGGTTGATGAAGAGTTAGCTTATCAAGATTTTATTAAACGGTGCGTACATCAGTTACAAGAAATTGGTATAGAGGTAGACGAGCAGAAGTTTTATGATAAGATGCTGCAGTTTGCCAAGGAAGGATCTGATCCAATAACAAGTGCTTGGAATTTCTTTGTTTCATTTGACGTGGCACGACCGAAGTGGTCGCATGCATTTGAAACGGTCTATCCAGGTGTTGTAGACATGTTGGCAACATTAACGAAAACTTATAAATTAGGGATTATTGCCAATCAAGGTTTAGGCTTGCAGGGACGTTTAGAAGGGTGGAAGATACGTCCATACTTTGAGTTAGTAATTGCCTCGTCCGATGTAGGGATGAAAAAGCCAAATAAGGAAATATTTCAATATGCTCTCACTAAGGCAGATATTTCAGCTAAACAGGCGATTTATATCGGAGATCGGATAGATAATGATATTATTCCTGCCAAAAAGATAGGAATGCGAGTCATCCGTATCTTGCAAGGCTTTGGGCAATATGCACCTGAAAATATGCAACAGATAAGCGATGTCTGTATTGCAAGTATCTTAGACGTACCTGCTGTTTTACATGGGATGACGAATTAGTTGAGGATTATCCGTTTTTTCATATTGGGATAAGGGTTAGTAAATCTAATAACTTTCTTTTGGACCGGCTTTAAATGAGTTGGTCTTTTTGTCTAGAAAAGCTAGCCGTTTCAAGAAAAAACTGTAAAGTGCTCTCTTATGGTTTTTGCTAACAATAGGAGCGTGAATTTGGTATAATAGTATCATGATGGAACAAATATGGACTCTTCTAAGCCATATACTTTTTATTTATGTGATACATGGCTTATTACTAGAAAAATAAGTCAATGTTAGTGGAACGTCTAGGAGATTTATCCTAGGCGTCTTCTTGTTTTTAAAATAATCGATTATCACAAGCTTTTGCTGCTGCCTTCAGGAGTGATTGTGCCTATTTGAATTGAAAGAAGGTAAATACTCTAGCTATTTTATGCTATAATTAAGTCATGAACGATAAAATTGTACCAAGTTATGCGGTCGTTGATTTGGAGGCGACGGGAACGGGTTCTACTGCGAGGATTATTCAGGTAGGTATTGTCATTATTGAAGAAGGGAAAATCGTGACAACCTACGAGACGGATGTCAATCCTCATCAGTCGCTTGATAAGTCTATTGTAGCATTGACAGGAATTACAGATGAGCAGCTGGCAGTTGCTCCTAATTTTTCTCAGGTAGCTAAGACCATTTATCACTTACTTGAAGATCGGGTTTTTGTCGCCCACAATGTTCATTTTGATGCCAATTTATTGGCTGAGCATTTATTTTTAGAGGGATTTGAATTACGAGCGCCCCGTGTTGATACGGTTGATTTGGCACAGGTTTGTTTTCCGACGCTTGCAAAATATAGCCTTGAAAGTCTCAGTCAAGAGTTAGGTTTGTCTTTAGATGCCGCCCATACGGCGATTTCTGATGCTCTGGCGACTGCTCAGCTATTTTTGAACATTATAGAGGTGTTACATCGATTGCCAAGGCAAACCCTGACGAGTTTGTCAGGGCTTGCTCATCATCTCTTGTATGAAACGGGTCAGGTGATTGAGTTAGCCTTGGCACAGGCTTCGTCTAGAACACAGCCTCATCTGTGGGCTGTCGACAACTTGCTAATCAGACAACCGATCGTGTTGCCTCAGCCTTTGCCGTTGGAAGAGGAATTTAAGGCTAATCTTAAGCGTTTGGGGCTAGAGGATCGGTCAAAGCAATCTGACTTTGCGGCAGTGGTGTCTTCAGAATTAGCAAAGACAGCTCCTGTCTTTATACAGGGTGAGGCGGGGCTGGGGAAAACCTACGGTTATCTCTTGCCCTTGCTAGCAGCTGCTAAAGGGAGACAAATCGTTGTAGCAGTGCCTACAAAATTGTTACAAGAGCAGTTGATGACCAAGGAAGGGCAACGATTGTCGCATGTTTTTCAGATACGTTTGACCAGCATAAAAAGTTCCAAACATTACCTTGATTTACAAACTTTTTCAGATAGTTTACAACAAGAAGATAGTAACCGTTTGGTTAATCTGTTCAAGATGAAACTTCTGGTTTGGTTACTTGAAACGACAACTGGAGATTTAGATGAGATTGGTCAAAAATTTGGCCTGGATGCCTATATTGACCAGTTTGGTCATTCAGGGCGCCTCAATGATTATTCTGTTTTTGCTAAGGCTGATTTTTGGCGACGTTGCCAGCAGAGTGTTCAAAATAGTCAAGTTATTGTCACCAACCACGCCTTCTTGCTGTCTAATTTGCAAGCTCAGCCAGACCTCCTAAAAGACAGGTTGCTGGTGGTGGATGAGGCGCAGCGATTTTTCCTCGCTATGGAAAGCAGCTCAAGGCGGCGTGTAGATATCACAAAGGTCTTAGTAACCATTCACCAACTACTGGGACAAGAACAGGACTTGCTTCACCGGCGTCTTTTGGAAAGTCTGCAACGACAGCTAAATCGGATGGTGACGACCTATTATCAGCACAAAGGCAGTGACGTAGGGCAACAAGTGATAGAAAGTTTGCGCCAGGATTTGGCCGAATATGACCAGATACATTTGCGCGACTTAAGAGAAGTTGTGGCAGGTTATGCTGATTTTTGGCTTGAAACGAGTTATCAAACTGGAAAACGTCAGACCTTTTTAGTCGGTGCGCACCTTGATTTTTTGAACATTAGTCCTCAGCTTCTACAAGCTGCCAAGGCTTATTTCATTTCAGCGACTATTGCGATTAGCAAGCGCGTGTCCTTGCCCGATCTCTTAGGTTTGCCTAACTCCTCTGTTCATTTGTTGGACAATGGCAGAGCAGCTAATCAGCACATTTGGGTCGACACCAGTATGCCGACACTGAAACAGGATAGTGATGAGCACTATCTCGATGCCCTGATTGCGCGTTTACGGCAGTTATCAGAACTGAACTACCCTATTCTCGTCCTATTAACCTCAAAACAGATGTTGCGAACCGTTTCAGACCGCTTAGCCGCCATCGACTTGCCCCACCTTGCTCAAGATTTGCATGGCAATGCCAGTGCCGTTAAACGTCGATTTGACAAAGGCGAACATCAAGTGTTACTAGGTCTAGGGACATTTTGGGAGGGATCAGATTTTGCTGATCAGGATAATCTGATTATTCTCATTCCGAAGTTACCGTTCGATAACCCTAAAGACCCATTCGTCAAGAAAATCAATACCCAGCTTAAGGAACAGGGGAAACAGCCTTTTTATGACTATGCCTTACCTCTAGCGGGTCTACGCTTAAAACAAGCACTCGGAAGAGGAACTCGCCGAGAATACCAACGCTCTGCAGTTTTAATCTTAGATAGTCGCTTGGTCACCAAGCCCTACGGTAAAGATCTGTTGAACATCCTAGAGCAGCAGGCAGAGACGACCCTTGAAAAAATTGAGAAAATCCTACCCCAAATTCAAGATTTTTGCTATAATAATAAGGATAAGCCAGATAAGGCTAAATAAACAAGGAGAGGGCTAATGAGTGAACGTTGGAATTGGTTTAAAACAGTCATCACTTGGCTAGGGTTAAGTCTAGTCCTGATGCTGCTGACTGGTTTAGTATTTTTTTATCTGGCGATTTCACCACGCCTGACCGCACAACATCAGTTGCAACACTTGGCAAGGGATTATGCTAAATTGACTGATGTGAGTGACGTTGCAGTGTTTAATGGCGCAGACACTTATTACAGCATAAGAGGGAAGGATGACAATGAACAGGACATTTTACTTCTCTTGTCAGATCATCAAGAACAGCCTGAACTGATCAGTCTTGACAACCTATTGAGTCATGAGGAACTCCTAAAGCGAGCTGAAGAGGAGGGGCTAGTGCCTCAACGAGTAGTAGCTGGTCGCCATAACAACCGACTTGTCTGGGAGATTAAAAGTCAGGAAAAATACTATATTTTTGATGCTGAGACAGGTGACTTAATCACCGTCTGGGGCTAGAGAAAGGAAGCGTATGACCAAGTTATCTGACCGTGTCCTGTCCATGCAGGAAAGTGTGACCTTGCAGGCAGCGGCGCGTGCTAAGAGTCTAAAAGCTCAAGGGCGAGATATTTTAGAATTGACCTTGGGAGAGCCTGACTTTGTGACCCCTCGGCATATTCAGCAAGAGGCGATGGCTGCGATTGAGAATGGCTCTGCTAGTTTTTACACCGTAGCGAGCGGTCTGCCAGCTCTAAAGGAGGCCATCAGTCGTTACTATGAGACCTATTACGGCTACTCTGTTGACCAGAATGATGTCGTGGTGGCGACGGGTGCCAAATTTATCCTCTATGCCTTTTTCATGGCGGTGATCAATGCTGGTGATGAGGTATTGATTCCGACCCCTTACTGGGTATCTTATGCTGATCAGGTAGAGATGGCAGGAGGCAAACCTGTTTTTGTAGAAGCAAGACAAGAGCAGCACTTCAAAGTCACAGTTGACCAGCTAGAGCAGGCGAGAACGCAACAGACCAAGGTCTTGCTATTGAACTCGCCCTCTAATCCGACAGGCATGATTTACACATCTGATGAATTGACCGCTATTGGAAATTGGGCAGTCGAACATGATATTCTGATTTTGGCTGATGACATCTATGGTCGCTTGGTCTACAATGGAGCGATCTTTACCCCTATTTCCAGCCTATCAGAAGCCATTCGTCAGCAGACCATCGTGGTCAATGGGGTGTCCAAGACCTATGCCATGACGGGTTGGCGCGTGGGCTGGGCGACAGGGCAGACAGACGTCATTGCTGCCATGAGTAAAATCATCAGCCAGACGACCTCTAATCTGACCACTGTCTCCCAGTATGCTACCATCGAAGCGCTGACGGGTGACCAAGAGCCAATTGAAGCCATGCGAGCGACTTTTGAGGAACGGCTAAACACTATTTATCCGCTCTTGAATGAGGTGAAAGGTTTTGAAGTGGTCAAGCCAGAAGGAGCCTTCTACCTCTTTCCAGAGGTGTCAGAGGCCATGCGACTGAAAGGCTTTGATGATGTGACCGTCTTTACCAATGATATCTTGGAGCAAACAGGTGTCGCTCTGGTGACAGGAGCAGGATTTGGAGCTCCTAGTCATCTTCGCCTCAGCTATGCCACGGATATGGAGACCCTAAAAGAGGCGGTTAGACGATTGAGAGAATATATGGAAGAAATGTAACGAGCCACACCTATGACTAAATGAGTGGGTGCTGCGACGTTCTCACCTAGAAATCGAATCTATTTCTAGGTGAGAACTAGTGCAGAGCTTAGCCAAGTCCCCATAGGGATTGGCGTGTTAGCTCTGCCGTCCATACGACATCAGGAAGTATCAAAAAAGAAAAATCATTTTTGTAGAAAAGAGAAGATTATGACTAGAACATTAGTAACCATTAACCAAGTTAAAGACCATGTTGGTCAGGAAGTGACCATCGGTAGCTGGGTGGCCAATAAGTCAGGTAAGGGCAAGATTGCCTTTTTGCAACTGCGTGACGGGACTGCCTTTTTCCAAGGAGTTGCCTTCAAGCCAAACTTCATTGAGACATTCGGTGAAGAGGAAGGAACAGCGAAGTTTGACCTTATCAAACGCTTGAGCCAAGAAAGTTCTGTTTACGTGACGGGTATTGTCAAAGAGGACGAGAGGTCTAAATTCGGCTACGAGCTGGACATTACGGACATCGAGCTGATCGGTGATAGCCAAGATTACCCGATTACACCGAAAGAACACGGCACGGACTTCCTCATGGACAATCGCCACCTCTGGCTGCGTTCGCGCAAGCAGGTGGCCATTCAGCAAATCCGCAATGCTATCATCTATGCGACTTATGACTTCTTTGATCAAAATGGCTTTATCAAGTTTGACAGCCCGATTTTGTCAGGGAATGCGGCGGAAGACTCAACAGAGCTTTTTGAAACGGACTATTTTGGTCAGCCAGCTTACTTGAGCCAGTCTGGTCAGCTCTACTTAGAAGCTGGTGCCATGGCACTGGGGCGTGTGTTTGACTTTGGTCCGGTATTCCGTGCAGAAAAATCCAAAACCCGTCGTCACTTGACCGAGTTCTGGATGATGGATGCAGAGTATTCTTTCCTGACGCACGATGAATCTCTGGACTTGCAAGAAGCCTATGTCAAAGCTCTGATTCAAGGGGTGATCGATCGTGCACCGCAGGCTCTTGAAACTCTTGAGCGGGATGTGGACTTGCTGAAATCCTACATCGACCAGCCCTTCAAGCGGGTGTCTTATGACGATGCGGTGACGCTTTTACAAGCTCACGAAAATGACGAAGACGCTGATTATGAGCACATGGAGCATGGAGATGACTTTGGTTCACCACATGAAACCTGGATTTCAAACTACTTTGGTGTACCGACCTTTATCGTCAACTACCCAGCCAGCTTCAAGGCCTTCTACATGAAGCCAGTTCCAGGAAATCCTGAGCGCGTGCTCTGTGCCGACCTTTTGGCGCCAGAAGGCTATGGGGAAATCATCGGAGGTTCCATGCGTGAGGACGACTACGAGGCACTGGTTGCTAAGATGGATGCTCTTGGCATGGACAAGTCAGAGTACGAGTTCTACCTTGACCTTCGCAAGTACGGCTCAGTGCCACATGGTGGTTTCGGGATTGGTGTCGAGCGGATGGTCACCTTTGTCGCAGGAACCAAGCACATCCGTGAAGCCATTCCATTCCCACGGATGCTTCACCGAATAAAGCCATAGGAAAATCGGTAAAGCATGGGTGCGACGCCATTCTCAGGCAACAAAGTCTTTCTTGAGAATGGCTAAGGAGTGGCATCGGATTGGGGATCTATAATCACGGTGAACAGTAAACGTGCAGAGACGGCAAGAATATTTAAAATATCTGATTAAACCTGTTTTAAAAGTTATCAAAATAGTAGTGTTAAGACTGAAGAGAATGCAAGATGGATTTTCTTCAGTTTTTTTGTATTTAATTTACTTATTTTTACTTATTTTTACTTATTTTTACTTATTTTTACTGATAAACACTTGACTTGTAATAAGAAAGCGAATACAATATAAATGATGATATAACAAACAGGAGGCTTTTGATGATTCAGAAGAAAAAACTCAGAAAATCTAAGGGCAAGTGGATTGTTGTCCTGTATTCGGCCTTGGCCTTGGGAGCAGCAGCTGGGCATGAGACTGTTTTAGCTGAAGGTCCTGCACCGCAACCACCTGCAAGTGGAGAAACAGGTGGCGTAACGAGTTCGGCGGGAACATCGGAATCACCAGAGACAGTGATATCTACAGCAACAGCTCAGCCATTGGCGACGCCAAATACCAATCATCTGAAAGCTGCAGAAGTGACAGCATCAGATGTTGAAACAGGTACGAGCTTTACAGCTGAAAAGGCAGTAGATGGAGATGAAGCAACTCGTTGGGCGACTGATCGTAACCCTTCACAACCGAGCTTAACCCTAACCTTGACTAACGATACGCACATTGAGCGAGTAGAAATCGATTGGGACAAGCGGGACAATGCTGGTAAGAATGCTCCTGACCCGAATGTTAGACGATGGCGCCTGTCTTATGCCACAAGTGATGCTACTAATGCTAATCCCGAAACAAGGGAGTGGCTTGTGGCCTATGAACGTTCAAGCGGGACACCAGCAGCAGAAGAGGTTGTTAATCTTGCTGCACCAGTGGTTGCTCGTTACTTAAAATTAGATATTTTAGAGTCAGTTCCAGGCACCATCAATTGGAACAACGTTGGGGTGCGTGAGGTGAGAGCCTTCTCAAATCCATCAGACAGTGCCTTGCCAACTCGCTTGGAGCAAATTGATGCCCTAGCGTTCAACGATACAAAGACTCAGTTAGTCTTGCCAGAGCTGACAGGAGTAGAGTTAATTGGTAGCGACAAGCAAGGGGTGATTGATTTAACTGGTCGTGTTTACCAGCCCTTGACTAATCAAACCGTTAAGGTTATGCTCAAACAAACCTTGGGAACTGCTGTTGCGACTAAGGAATTTGAGGTAGCAGTGACTGGTCGCTACGCTGATGAGGGCGTTGGCACAAAACCAGCAGTTGTTCCCGTTGTCCAGCAGTGGCACGGGGTAGAGGGGACCAGCACGATTACAGCTGATACTGTGATTGTTGCTGATGATAGCAACTTTGGTAGAGCTGCTGAGCTCTACCGCGAGGATCTGCTAAGCCGTGGCTTAACCTTGTCAACGGGCGATAGCACAGCTGCTCAGCGGATCGAGTTCAAAAAAGTTAGCGACAAAGGCTATGGTCAAGAGGGCTATGGCATCACAATTAATAACGGTGTCATCACCATTGAAGCAGACCATCATACAGGAGCTTTTTATGCCACTCGCACGCTCTTGCAGCTGGGTGAAAGTAACTTGCAAAATGGTGAGATTCGTGATTTCCCAAGCTTCAGTCACCGTGGTTTCTTGCTAGATACAGGTCGTAAGTTTGTGCCATTTAACACCGTCGTTGAGATGATGAAAAATATGGCCTACTACAAGATGAATGACCTGCAGTTGCACCTCAACGATAACTACATTTTCCTCAAAGAGCATATCAAGGATAAACATCTGACTTCAGAGCAAGAGCTGGACTACGTACTCAATAACGCTAGCACAGGTTTCCGCGCTGAGATTGATGTGGTTGGTGAAAATGGAGTTCGCCTAACGTCAAAAGACCATTATACGAAAGACGAACTCAGAGCCTTGGTCCGTCTGGCTGGTGATTTAGGCATTAACCTTGTACCAGAGATTGACACGCCAGGTCACGCCTTGTCCTTTGTCAAAGTCCGTCCAGACCTCATGTATAAGGGGGCATCTCTCCATCGTGGCAAACATAATGTTGAGCGCGTTGCGATGTTAGACTTGGGAGAAAAATATGACGAAACACTCGCTTTTGTCAAATCGGTCTACCAAAAACTCTACTTCGATGAGGATGCACCGCTCAAGGATGTTACAACTGTTCATATCGGAACGGATGAATATTATGGTGAGGGGGATCACTACCGTCGCTACTTGGCAGACATGCTTCAATATGTCAAGGAAAAAGGCAAAACACCACGTTTCTGGGGGTCACTATCCTTTATGTCAGGTGACCAAGCCATTGATGGTCGTGGAACGGAGCTTCAAGTCTGGAACGTGGGCTGGCACCATCCAAATCTTGCTCTGTCTATGGGAGCTAAGGTGATCAACATCACCGACAATCCAACCTATAGTGTACCGAGCGGTAGTGGTTCTGTCGGTGGTTACGGTGACTATGCTGGTTATACGACACAGTATGACCGCTGGACACCGAATGACTTCCGCACAGGTGGCGGTCCTGCCTATCCTGCCTCTCACCCTCAAATTATCGGTGGCGGTCATGCGGTTTGGAACGACAACATTGACCTGCATGAGACAGGTATTACTTCTTATGATGTCTTCAAACGCTTCTTTGTGACCATGGGTGTTACTGCTGAGAAAACATGGGGTTCCCCACGTTTAGCGACAGCATTTGCCAACCGACAAACCCTGCCTCAAGACCGTGTCTATGCCCCTGGAACCAATCCAGAGTTCCGCTCTGCCATTGACCATGCGACAATAACAAAAGAGAGTTTAGCTGACCTTCAAGGCGAAGGTGTTACAGCAGGTGCAGATGGGCTGGTCTTTGCAAACAACCATTCTTATCTGGAAACGGGATTAGGTCAAGTTGGACCTGATGTTGTGTTGACCTTGGAGGTGACCCCAACTGGTGAAGGTCCTCAAGGCATTTTAACTGATGGTCGAAATGCCATCTTCCTCTCAGACCAAGACGGTAAGCTGGCCTATATTAACGAGCACCTCCATATCCAATTTGACAAGACCTTGGAAGCAGGGCGCCGCTACAAAGTGACCTTTGTCACCAAGGAACTCAAAACAGATGTTTATGTCGATGATGTTAAGATTGCCCGTCTACCACAGGCGGCTCACCCAAATCTAGCCCACACAACCTTTGTCCTCCCGCTAAACTATATCGCTGGCTTCAAGGGAACGCTTCATCGCCTTGACTTGACCCACGATCCTTATGTGAGTCCATTGGTTGTTAGCCCTTCGGAAATAGCAGATCTGACCACTAATAGTCAGGATACCGAGCATGGTGGACAGATTGATAAAGCCTTTGATGGAAATTCAAGCACCATTTGGCATAGCCATTGGACAAATAAACAGCCACATTACACTGTTGATATTGCTCTGAAACAGCCAACTGCACTGCAAAGTTTGACCTACCTCCCACGCCAGTCTGGGACAAATGGGCATATTCGTCGCTATGAAGTCTACGCTAAGGTAGAAGGGCAGTTGACCAAGATTGCTGAAGGTCAGTGGGCAAATGATGCCGCTGAAAAAGTAGCTAATTTCACACCGCTGACGACCAACCATATTCAGTTGAAAATTTTAGAAGGAACAGGTGGCTTTGCTAGTGCTGCAGAACTGACCCTAAACAAAGTCCTAACTCAACCGGGAGAAACTGCTTCTCCTGATGCTACGGATGAACAGCCAGACAATGGGGTAAGTCCAGAAGCACCAAAACCAGCTAATCCAATTATCAAACAGCTGAGCAACCAGCAGACAGCAAGTGCTACAGGAAATAAGATTGTCTTAGAGGATGATGTTAAGGACTATCTGAAAACAGCAGAAGAAGGAACCATTTATGTGGAATATCGTGTACCACAAAATGCTCCAGCATTCTATAGTATTTTTAACGCCACCAGTGGCAACAATCAAAACCAGTACACTGTTTTGTACGCTAAAAACGGTCAAATCGGTGCAGAAATTCGCCCAAGCGTTACCATTGACCTAAATGCAGGAACTGAACGTGTGAAAAATGGGGAGTGGCATGCAGTAGCGATGACCTATGGAAAAAATCCAGAAAATGGTCAAAACATAGTAAAACTTTATGTCAATGGCGTGCTATCACAGTCTAAAGACATTGAGCCAGATGTGTTCAAGGCAATCACAAACTTAACTCACGCTCAGCTAGGTGCTGCCCAGCGCGTGAACGGTCCAGTTTGGGGAGTTGCTGGCATGGATATCAGGAACTTCACCCTCTATAATAAGGCTCTGACAGCTGAAGAGGTTGTTGAACGTTCAGAAGCCTTTATCCGTGTACCTTACGACTTACCAGCCAATCCAGGCGAGGTAGCGACAGCTAAGGCTGCCGTCTTTGAGAGCGGTCGAAATGGTCAGAAGAACAGAGATGGCGTGCATTCCTTCCGTATTCCAGCCTTGCTGAAGACGCTTGATGGCACACTGATTGCTGCTACTGACCAGCGCCATACGACATCAGGTGACTGGGGAGATATTGCAACGAGCATCAAACGAAGCACAGACAATGGTGCCACTTGGGGAGATACCATTAAGATTGTTGATTTGAAAAATAATCCAAATCCAGCCAATCCTAATTTTAACCCAATGACCATTGACCCAGGCTTGGTACAAGAACCAACGACAAAACGTATCTTTGCCCTCTATGATATGTTCCCAGAAATGCAAGGTGCTTTTGGGTTATCCAATCGTCGTCCAGCATCATACACAACAGTTGGAGAACAGTCTTATCTGAACCTCTATAAGGCCGGAGAGACAGCTGCTTATACCATTCGTGAAAACGGTGTGGTTTATACACCAGCTGGAGAGGCCACAGACTACCGTGTTAATGTTAATGACAATAGCCAACACTATGCTAACTTAGGGGATATTTATCAAGGAAATACTTTAATCGGTAATGTTTATTATCAGACCAACTCAAGCTCACCGTTTAAGGTTGCTCCAAGCATGCATATCTGGATGTCTTACAGTGATGATGATGGGGTAACTTGGTCACGACCAAAAGACTTAACAGCCAGTCTCAAGAAAAATAAAGAGTACATGAACTTTATGGGCATCGGTCCAGGCACAGGTGTCGTCTTGCACACAGGAGAGCACAAGGGACGTCTGGTTATCCCAGCTTATGCCACCAACTTTATTGGTAATTCTGCCATTAACAATTCGCAGTCATCAATGGTCTTCTACTCAGATGACCACGGCGAAACTTGGCATTCTGGAGAGTCTGTCAATGATAATCGTAGACTTGCTGATGGCACGGTTCTGAATTTGCGAGATATGGATAATCGTATCGAACAAATGACAGAAGCAACGTTATTGCAACTAAATAATGGTCACCTCAAAATGTTCATGCGCAATCTTAAAGGTAAGGTGCATATGGCGACTAGTTTGGATGGCGGAGCAACGTGGCAAAATGACCTTGAAACCTTGATTGATGTTCCGGACGTTTATGTTCAGCTATCTGCTGTTCGTGTAGAGCGTGATGGTAAGGAATATGTGGTGCTTGCCAATGCCAACGGTCCAGGTCGTACCAACGGTCATGTGCGTCTGGCGGAAGTCACAGAAAATGGTCAGTTGAACTGGATTAACCATCGTTTGATTCAAGATGGTAGCTTTGCCTATAACTCTCTGCAATACTTGGGCAACGATGAGTTTGGCTTGCTCTACGAACATAGTGAAGGCGGTCAGAACGATTATACCCAGTATTATCGCAAGTTCAACTGGACATTCTTGACCAGCCCTGAACCAAAATTGCCAGATAACAACGTGACATCTGTTGTTTTTGAGGACGATACGACTGCTTTGATTAGCTTTGACTATTCTGTTCTACCAACCAATCGTCCAGAATTATTGCTTTCAAACGGTAACCGTGCAACCTTCATTGACCAGCGAAGCGGCAATACCTTGGCCTACCGCATTCAGCCAACGGATAAAGGGAAGCTAATTTTAGAAGTGGTCAATGGTGATATTAGTAATATCAATGGGCATCGTGTCAATGTTGTGACAACACTTGATGACACGAATCGCAATCAACTAAGTAAGATTGATAACAAGTTGCTTGCAATCACAGCAGGTCGAGCAGAAGCATGGCAACCAGGTGCTGAGCCAGATAAACTACTTGATGGCAACAAGGCAACTGTTGCTGAGCTCAAGTGGGACATGTCATCCAACTATGTTAACGGCGCTTATCCAGAAGCTTGGCGGTTACCACAGACAGTGACAATCACCGTTAAAAATGGTCAGCCACTTGACCTTCACGGGTTATTGATTAGTAAGCGTATTAACAATAATGGTACGTTGACCAAGTACCAAGTTGAAGCTTTCCGAGGTGATGAGACTGTCTATAGCTCTGGTGAACTTCTTGTACCGTATGAACAGGCGGAGGTCAGCCACGGATTTGGAGAAGCAGGAGTTAAAGCAGATCGTGTGGTGTTGACGCTGCTAGAAGCCAAGCAAACAGCTGGAGGACCAGCAACGCCAACCATGCTAACCTTACGTGAATTAGCATTATTTGGTTCACAGATAAGTGCTGAAAGTGATACAACAGATACCGACAGCAACACCGGAGGCGACCAAGATGGTAACACGGAGACCAACACAGGCGAACACACCGGTGCAGACCAAGAAGGTAGCACCAGCTCAGACCATGGTGATTCAGATTCTGGCAATCAATCAGGCGATGCAGGTCAAGATTCAGGCGCAACCGACGATTCAGCTGGTACCACCCCAGCCCCGGGCGATGACCAGAATAATGGTGGCAGCCAAGGTGATAACGCCGATAACGACTCAGGTGATAACACCGATACTAACCAAGGCGACAACACAACTACCCCTGATACCATGCAACCACCGCGTCAAATTACTGACGTCAACCCTCAAACTGACTCAGGTATCATTGCAGAGGTTCAATCAGCGGATGCCAAGGTGGCAGGCTTGAGAGTGGTCTTCCACAAAGAAACCAACAACCCTGAAACACCAGCCATCCTCAAAGGAACCGACTACGACCTCTTTGACATCGAGCTGGTTGACACAGATGGAAACATCGTCAAGCCAACTGCTCCAGTTGACGTCTACCTGCCAATTGATGACGGCAAAGACGTCGCTCAAGTGGTTTACTTGCCAAATAGTGACCAGAGCCATGCTCTGCCATTCACAACAATAACTCGTGATGGCAAGCGCTATGCCAAATTCACCGCAGAGCACTTCAGTGAGTATGGTATTGTTTATGAGCCACAATCAACACCAGATCCAGACCATGTTCCGACCCCAGGAACCCCTGGTCAAGGTGGGGACACCTCAAATCCTGGGAACTCAGGCATTAACCAAGGTAACACACCAGACACTGGTAATACACCAAATAAACCTATGGACAAGGCTAAGTTGGCGACTGATTTGCTTAAATCAATTGATGCATCAAACTTGACTGACGAGCAAAAAGGCGATTTGGCTGTCAAGGTGGCATTCGCAGAAACTGAAGCTGAACTCGAAGCCATCAAGGCAGAAGTTGCTAAGCTTGTTAAATCGACAAGCCGTTCAGCTACAGCTCCTGCAGCTTCAGCACTAGCCTCAGCGACAGTAGGTAAGAAGGGACTCCCTGCAACAGGCGATGTTCACACAGCTCTAGCTGCTGTCGGCGCAACAGCCCTCTTATCAGCCTTAGGTTTAGCCGGACGGAGAAGACGAGCTAGGTAAGTTAATAAAAACTAGATTGGCCATGAGCCAGTCTAGTTTTTTACGCTTTTATTTCTTAGGATACCTCATCTAAATCTAAACTATGGTATAATAATCCTATGACAAATTTAGATGCATTGACAAGGTTGAAAAAAGAAACGTTATCCTCAGTGACGGTTCTTTTTGGAGAGGATGTTGGCTTGTTTGCCCATATGAAAGAGACCTTGCTGAAACAAATTGGCTATCATCCAAGTGACCTGACCTACTCTTATTTTGATTTGTCGGCAACACGTTATAGTGATGTTGCTATGGATTTGGAGAGTCTGCCTTTTTTTTCAGAAGAAAAAGTAGTTGTTTTGGACAACGTCCTAGACATCACGACAACAAGAAAGTCTTACCTGACTGAACAGGAACTAAAGCAGTTAGAAGTCTATCTGGAACATCCACTAGAGACAACACGATTGATTATCTGTGCGGCTGGAAAACTGGATGGAAAGCGACGGCTGGTCAAGTTACTGAAGCGTGATGCCCTTCTTTTAGAAGCTAGTCCCCTATCAGAAGATGAATTGCAGAAGTATTTTATCAATCTGGCTCGGACATCAGGTCTATCTTTTGAGGCGGGAAGTTTTGATGCTTTGATGAGAAAGTCCCAGTATGATTTCGGACAGTTGTTAAAAAATATGAGTTTTTTGACCAACTACAAAGGCTCAGGCTCAGCTATTTCTTTGAAAGACATTGACGAGGCTATTCCAAAGAGTTTGCAGGATAATATTTTTGATTTGACTAAGTTAATCTTGTCAGGGAAAGTGACTGAAGGTCTGGGATTGGTGGCTGATTTGCGCTTGCAAGGTGAGGATGAGGTCAAGTTAATTGCCATTATATTGGGGCAGTTGCGGTTGCTCTTGCAGGTTAAGTTGTTGTCGCGACGTGGTTTTAGTGAGCCTCAGCTAGTCACAGAGTTGTCTGATTATCTTGGGCGGTCGGTTCATCCTTATCAGGTGAAAGTTGCTCTGAGAGATGGTCAGCAGTTGCCTGTGGAACGGTTAAAAACAGCCATTAAGACTTTGATTAAGACGGATTTTGAGATTAAATCAGGACTTCATGAGAAAGCTTATTTGTTTGAGATTGCCCTGTTAAAACTGGCTAATCAGTCCCATAAAAGCTAACAAATGTGTCGTGAGAAGGATAGCAGGCAAAAATCTTGAAAGCTCTGCCATTTTACCGTATAATAAGAGTATCAAAAGAAAAGAGGTATTGACCAAATGGCGATTATTTTACCAGACTTGCCTTATGCTTACAATGCATTAGAACCTGTGATTGATGCGGAAACCATGACACTCCATCATGACAAGCACCATGCGACCTACGTGGCTAATGTTAACGCTGCGCTTGAAAAGCACCCAGAAATCGGTGAAGATCTGGAGGCTTTGCTGGCTGATGTGGACAGCATTCCGGCTGATATCCGCCAAGCTGTCATTAACAATGGTGGTGGTCATTTGAACCACGCGCTTTTCTGGGAACTCTTGTCTCCAGAGAAAACAGAGGTACCATCTGAGCTTTTGGCTGATATCGAGGCAACTTTTGGGTCATTTGACAGCTTCAAAGAGGCTTTCACCGCAGCAGCAACGACACGG
This sequence comes from Streptococcus sp. E17BB, assembly GCF_041807725.1. Lineage (NCBI taxonomy): Bacteria > Bacillati > Bacillota > Bacilli > Lactobacillales > Streptococcaceae > Streptococcus > Streptococcus sp. E17BB. Next base: position 48,646 of record NZ_JBGTZC010000002.1, on the reverse strand, counting down.
TTCGGTTCAGGTTGGGCTTGGCTAGTGGTTAACAAAGATGGCAAGCTCGAGGTTACTTCGACTGGTAATCAGGACACACCGATCATGGCAGGATTGACCCCAATCCTTGGTTTGGATGTTTGGGAGCACGCCTACTACCTTAACTACCGCAACGTCCGTCCGAACTACATCAAAGCTTTCTTTGACATCATTAACTGGACTAAGGTGGCTGAGCTCTACACGGCAGCCAAAGCTTAATCAGGCAGACTATTTTATTGACAGAGGCTGGGACTAATCCCAGTCTTTTTAAGCATTTCATGAGATGTAGTTAAGTTGCCTAACCTTATTCATGTTAGCCAGCTGTTTGAAAATTTGGTATAATAGACCCAAGAATCTATCTCTGTCAATGACAGCTTAGTTAATCACTGACCTGATGGTCATCGCTTGAGGGAAACAGAGCAGAAAGGAATAGCCATGAAATTAGTCTATACCGATTTGGCAAATGATTTAACACAACTCTTAGCCCAGCAGGCACAAAGCTATGCTGATGCTGGTAAGAGGGTGTTTTACATTGCCCCCAACTCCTTATCGTTTGAAAAAGAGCGTCGTGTCTTGGAATATCTGCCGAGTCGGGCTTCCTTTGCCATCACGGTGACGCGTTTTGGTCAGATGGCGCGCTATTTGACCTTGTCTCGTCAGAAAGGTCAGAAAACGATTGATGAGCTAGGGTTGACACTGGTGATATATCGGGTTTTAGCTGGTTTGACTGATGGGGGACTCCGTCGCTATCAGTTGCTCGGCACTGATCCAGCCTTTATCGCTCAACTAGTTGATTTTTATAAAGAATGGCAGAGCAGCGACTTAGATTTAACCGAACTAGCTGCTTTTGAGAGTGATAAGCTATCAGATGTCTGTCTTATCATGGAGAAAGTTAATGAAGCCTTGGTTGACTTAGATTTTTCAACACAGTCGACCATCAGCCAGTTGCGAGATGATATAGAAGCAGGTTTGCTGACAGAAGACCTTGCTCAGGTGGTTGTTCTTATCGATGGTTTCACACGATTTACTGCAGCGGAAAAAGCACTCATCCATCAGCTGGATCAGACTTGTCATGAGGTAATGATAGGGACTTACGCCAGCCAATCTGCCTACAAATCACCTTATCAAGCAGGCCAGCTCTACCAAGCCAGTGTTGAATTTTTAAGGCAATTAGCAGAAGAATTTGCCACTAAGCCTACTTATATGACCTTAGGAAGCCCTGAAACTTTCTTTAGTCGAGTGACTGCTCAATTAGAGAACCGTTATGCTTACCGCGACGTTGATAGCTTTCTCACCGATGATGACAAATCTAGGATTCAGATTTGGCAAGCCAGCGGTATCAAAGAAGAGTTGGAACTTGTCGCACAGCGCATTCGCCAGAAGTTAGATGAAGGGTATCGCTATAAGGATATGCTGGTTTTGCTTGGCGATGTTGAGGCCTACCAGTTACAGCTGGGGCAGGTTTTTTCGACCTATGCCATCCCCTACTATCTCGGTCAAGCAGAATCGATGGCAGATCATCCCTTGGTTCATGTTGTCGATAGCCTTGAGCGGCTCTATAGCTATCAGTTTCGTGCAGAAGATGTTCTAAACCTCATTCAGTCAGGGCTTGTGGGACAGCTTGACCAGATGGCGATTGACCAATTTGACCGCTATGTGAGTTATGCCTTAATTAGAGGGAAAAAAGGATTTTCAGAACCCTTTGTTAAAACAAACGGGCGATTTGACCTCGACCAACTCAATCAGACGCGCCAAGCCATCATGAATCCTTTGCTGGCATTTATGCAAGCAGATGGCTTGCCTGTCGAGAACGTGCTTGAGCACTTGTTAGGCTTTTTTGAGTCTGTTGATTTACGTCACCATTTAGCAGCTCTCGCTTCAACAGGCAGTCAGCAGGAAGCAGAAAAACACGAGCAGGTTTGGAAAACCTTTTGTGCGCTTCTGGAACAGCTTCAGCTGATTTTTGCTAAAAAGACCTTACCTTTGATTGAGTTATTGGGACTACTCAGGGCGGGTATGCTGGCTGCGACCTATCGGATAGTCCCTGCAACCCTTGATGTGGTTAACATTAAGTCTTACAACTTAATCGAGCCCCATACCAAGCCGTTTATCTTTGCCATTGGGCTCAGCCAGTCAAACTTCCCAGAAATTGTCAAAAATGTCAGCCTGCTGTCAGATGAGGAGCGTCTGTCCATTAACGCCCATCTGACAATAGGGGAGCTAGACCTTCCTGGCGGAGATAACCTGAAGCGAAATAATTACACTATGGTGTCCTTGCTAAATGCAGCGACACAGGAATTGGTCTTGTCCAGTCCGACCATGCTTGGTGAGACCGAAGACACAGCATCAACCTACCTGAATCAGCTAGCGGAGTTGGGCTTGCCTGTCGTTCACCACAAGCGCTCATATTACTCTCCTGTTGATGTGGCAACCTATCGTAGCCTCCTGTCTCGTTTGGTTGAGGCCTATCAGACAGACCTTGATCTTGACCAGCTGGATAAAACATCGGCCGATTATTGGTCGGTCTTGATTCGTCGCTTACGTCGGAAAATGGCAGAGCAGGGTTTGGTGTTACCTGAGGTGATTGCAGATGTGGTAAGCAGGCCACTTAGTCCTGAAACCCTTGCTGTGCGGTACCCGAAAGACTCTTCCTTACGCCTATCAGCGTCGTCGCTCAGCGATTTTTATAACAATGAATATAAATTTTTCCTGACCCATGTCCTGCGCCTGCAAGAGGAAGACAGTATTTTACCAGATGCTAGACAACACGGTATTTTCTTTCATCGGGTGTTTGAATTGGTGACAGCAGATAAGTCTAAGACAGATTTTGATGTCAAGTTGGATAGGGCTCTAGAGCAGGCGAGCCAAGAGCCAGAGATTGCGATGCTTTACCAGCAATCAGCTCAGACACGGTTTGCCCATGACTTGATGACCAGTATGATTCGTCAGACTGCCCAAGTGTTAAAAGAACAATCGCCTGTCGATATTGTCGGTGAAGAGCTTAATTTTAGCTTTACCAATCAGAAGAAAGCCACTTTATCTGGGGGGCGCGAGCTCGTCATCACTGGTAAGATGGATCGTCTCGACAGACTGTCTGATTGCCAAAGTTATGGCGTTGTCGATTACAAGTCGAGTGACCAGCGCTTTAAGCTTAATGATTTTTACAACCGATTAAGCCCTCAGTTGTTGACCTATGTGGCAGCTCTGAAACAATCGAGCGACTTTTCGCAAGTCGAGGACATCTTTGGTGCCATGTATCTCCAAGTTCATCACCCTCTTGTTACACTATCTAAAACAAGCTCCGCAGCTGACTTAATAGCAGTTGCTCACCAAGATGTCACCTATAAAGGGCTGTTCATCACCGACCAGACAAGTTTCCTCGATCAGCGTTATAGCAGCAAAAATAATACCTACTCAACAGAAGAGTTAGCTGTGCTACTTGAGTATAATGCCTCCCTCTACAAACAGGCAGCTGAACGCATCTTAGCCGGTCATTTTGCAATCAATCCTTACACGAGAGATGGTCGCTCAGTTGCAGGTGATCAGCTCAAAAGCATCACACGCTTTGAGGCTGATCTGCATCTAGGCCAAGCTAGACGGTTGCAGCAGTTCCCACGTGCGGAACAGCGTGCACTGATTTTTGGAGCAATGAAAGAAGAATTGGCTAAGGAGAAGGAGGACCATCATGCGTGAACCATTTTTAACAGAGGCTGAGATTGCGCGATTGGCTGAGGCAGAGCAGACGAGTGATAAGAAACAAAAGCGGACTAAAGAGCAGATTGAAGCCATTTATAGCCACGGTCAGAATATTCTGGTGTCTGCTTCAGCTGGTTCGGGCAAGACCTTTGTCATGGTGGAGCGTATCATTGATATGCTAAAACGTGGGGTTAGTATCAAGGAACTGTTTATCTCAACCTTTACCGTCAAGGCAGCTGGTGAATTAAAAGAACGCTTGGAAGATAAACTGACAGGCTTGATTGCCAAAACCAGTAACCCTGAGCAGCTAGCGCATTTGTCACGTCAGTTGGCGGATGTGCAGCTGGCAGATATTGGTACCATGGACGCCTTTACCCAAAAGCTGGTTGGCGAATACGGCTACCTTTTGGGTTTATCGCCGAAATTTCGGATATTGACAGATAAGTCAGAGCAAGATTTGCTGAAAAAAGAGGTGTTTGATGACCTGTTTGACGATTACATGAGGGGGACATCAGCGTCAGTCTTTAAGCAGTTGGTGCGCAATTTTTCAGTTAATCGTAAGGATGTCAAGGCCTTTCGTCAAGTCGTTGATCAGATTGTGACCTTTGTCCAGTCGACGCCAAATCCTCAAGTCTGGCTCAGGGAAAGCTTTTTACCTGAGGAGAGGTCATCTGAAGAGGTTTTAAGTGCCCTTAGACAGTCAGGGTTAGGCTTATTAGATGACCTAGAGCAGTTTTTCCAAGCTCACCTCCGGCATGAAGCTCAGCTATTTCCCAAAGCCAAATATCTGGAAAATGTGCAAGTAATCGTAGATCGGTTGACGCTAGTTGAGCTGACAGTAAGCCTTGAGGAGCTTGAAGAGCAGTTGCAATACGTGGTTGATATGGCTGCGACGTCCAACGGTCGAGGCCTGACCAATGCGACACGAAAAGAGGATACCAAGATCATCAAAGAGGTCTATAATGCCAATCGTAAGGACTTGATTGAGCAGGTGAAGGCTTGGTTGGCTCAGCTCTATCAAACGCGAGTTGTACTAAATTATCAAGATGGGGCATTGCCACTACTTGAGGTGCTTCAAGACTTTGCTAGTGATTTTTGTCAGCAATATTTGCAAGTCAAGCAGCAGGAACGGGCTTTTGAATTTTCGGATATTAGCCACTTTGCGATTCGGCTCTTGAGTGAGTTTGATGAGGTGCGTGAGGCTTATCGTCAGCGTTATCAAGAAGTGATGGTCGATGAGTATCAGGACACCAACCATACGCAGGAATGTTTATTGGAACTTTTATCGCAAGGCAATAATCGGTTCATGGTGGGTGACATCAAGCAGTCCATCTATCGTTTTCGTCAGGCAGACCCTCAGATTTTCAATCAAAAATTTAAGCAGTATCAGATTGATCCGTCAGCTGGTCGCTTGATTTTGTTGAAAGAAAATTTCCGTAGTCAAACAGAAGTTTTAGAAGCGACAAATGCAATCTTTACTCGCTTGATGGACGAAGAAATTGGTGATTTGGTTTACGATGAGAGCCACAACTTAGTAGCCGGTTCTCCTGGTCAGACCATTGCAAACACGGCTAATCGTTGCCAATACCTTATTTACGATACAGACCAAGAGCTTGATGACGATGACACCAATACGGTAACTCAGGGCGAGGTAGACCTCGTTGTTAAGGAAATCATTGCCCTGCACCAATCAGGGGTACCATTTAGTGACATCACGCTTTTGGTGTCCTCGCGCTCACGCAACGATGGCATTTTGAGGACCTTTGACCGCCACGGTATTCCTTTGGTGGCTGATGGTGGCGATATGTCCTATCTTCAGTCGGTCGATGTGCTCGTCATGCTCGATACCTTGCGCACCATCAACAATCCGCTCCACGATTATGCTCTGGTCGCCTTGTTGAAATCACACATGTTTTCCTTTACTGAAGATGAGCTGGCGCGAATCAGTTTGCAAGCTGACGAGACCGAGCGTCTCAGTTTTTACGAGAAACTTTGTCTGGCTCAGCAAGGTGATGGGCAACATCCTCATTTAATCTTACCGGCATGTCGTGACAAGCTCAGCCATTTCCAAAAGTACCTGACAAAATGGCGGCAGTATGCTAAGGGACATCGTCTTTATGACTTGATTTGGCTGATTTATCAAGATCGACTCTATTATGACCATGTCGGACTTTTGCCAAATGGGGAAAAACGTCAGGCTAATCTCTATGCCTTGGCGCTTCGTGCCAATCAGTTTGAAAAAACAGGGTTCAAGGGCTTACCACGCTTTATTCGAATGATTGACCGTATTTTAGCGACAGATAATGACTTAGCTAGTGTTGAGCTAGCACCGCCTAAGGATGCGGTTAACCTGATGACCATTCATAAGAGCAAAGGGTTGCAGTTTGCTTATGTGTTTATCTTGAATATGGACAAGGTCTTTGACCAACGTGATGAACGTGCTCATTTAGTCATCAGTCGTCAACATGGCGTGGGTATCAAGTATATTGCAGATGTCTCTGCTGATTTAGCAACAGAGACAGCACCTCTCAAGCAGGTGTTGGTGTCACTGGACACCATGGCTTATCAAGCCAATCAGCGTGAGTTAAGACGTGCTAGTTTATCTGAGCAGATGCGCTTGCTCTATGTTGGCATGACGCGGGCAGAAAAGAAATTGTATTTAGTTGGCAAGGGAAGTCCAGAAAAGTTAGCTGAACGATACGAAGGTCAATTGATTGATGGACGGATGCCCGTAGCTCATCGTGAAAAACTATCATCTTTTCAAGATTGGGTGTTGGCAGTGGCTAAGGCAGATAAAGACTTACCGATAGAGGTGTCCTATGTTCGAGATGAGGATTTGACGCCAGAGAAAATTGGTCATTTATCTTCTTCTGTGGCTGACTGGTCTAGTCGACAGCAAGCTGTGCGACAGACTGATGACATCAAGCTGGCTTTGGAACGCTTAGAGGCTGTTGAGATCCTTAATCAGCGTTACCGCTCAGCGATTAACCTGCCGACCGTCCGAACACCAAGCCAAATCAAGGAGCGTTACCAGCCCATCCTTGACAGTCAAGCCCTGTCGGTGATGGAACAGGTGAGTAAGCCTGCTCGTTTTGACTTGCCGATAGTTGGGGGAGAGACAGTTGCCACAGCTCAGCTTATCGGTTCGGCTGTGCATGACCTGATGCAGCGCGTCGAGATGAAGCCATCCGTGGCTCTTGAAGACTTGAAACAGGCACTAGATGAGGTTCCTGCTAGCGCACAGGTCAAAGCCAAGATTGATTTGGAAAAATTATTTGGCTTTTTTGACACATCGCTAGGACAGCTGTTAGTGACACATGCGGATCAGCTTATCCGTGAAGCGCCTTTTGCCCTCTTGACCGTAGATGAGGACAGCAAAGAGGAATTTGTTGTACGGGGGATTATTGATGGTTTTGTTCGGTTGGAAGACAGGATTATCCTGTTTGATTATAAAACAGATAAATACAGTGACCCTAGTCAACTAGTGGCACGTTACCGCCCACAGATGAGCCTTTACGCTCAAGCCTTGCAACAAGTTTATGGCAACCAACACATTGAACAGTATCTAGTCTTACTGGGGGGCGATAAGGTTGAGGTGGTTAGTCTCTAAAGACTATCGTGATAAGATAAAGTGAAAAGGCAACCCTTTTCAGTGAGATTATAATGGACTAATTGATGAGAGAGTGGGGCATTTCATGACAGTGTCTCACTCTTTATTGATAGGTAACATCTTTGCTTGGCGCTACCTGACAGTCATGACATGAAAAAGGGGGAAGAATTTTTCTTTTGCCCCTTTTATTTTTATAGAAAAGTGGTACAATAGGTCTAACGATTTTTTGAAAGGACTGGATATGAAGAAAAGTTTTATTGATCAGCAGGGTGAGATTTCTTTTGTCAAAAATACCTTTACCCAGTATTTGATTGACAAATTAGAGATTGTCGAAGTGCAGGGACCGATTTTGAGCCGTGTCGGTGATGGGATGCAAGATAACCTATCTGGGGTGGAGAATGCGGTGACGGTCAATGTGAAATTGATTCCAGACGCTGTTTATGAGGTGGTGCATTCCTTAGCAAAATGGAAGCGACATACCTTAGCACGTTTTGGTTTCAATGAGGGAGAAGGGCTCTTTGTCCATATGAAAGCCTTGCGACCGGATGAGGATAGTCTCGATCCGACCCATTCGGTATATGTGGATCAGTGGGACTGGGAAAAGGTCATTCCTTCGGGGCAACGCAATTTGGCCTATCTTAAAGAAACGGTGGAGCAGATCTATAAGGCTATCCGTCTGACAGAGCTAGCAGTGGAAGCTCGCTATGATATTGAGTCTATTTTACCCAAGCAGATTACTTTTGTTCACACCGAAGATTTAGTTGCTCGCTATCCAGAGTTAACCAGCAAGGAGCGGGAAAATGCTATTGCAAAAGAATACGGAGCCGTCTTTCTCATCGGTATCGGAGGTGTTTTGGCTGATGGTAAACCTCATGATGGTCGGGCACCTGACTATGATGATTGGACAACGCCGTCAGAGCAAGGCTACAAAGGCTTAAACGGAGATATTCTGGTCTGGAATGATCAACTGCAGGCAGCATTCGAGTTATCCTCTATGGGTATTCGAGTAGATGAGGCTGCTCTTCGCCATCAGTGCGAATTGACAGGGGACACCGAGCGTTTGACCTTTGACTGGCACCAATCCTTGTTAAACGGTGAATTTCCTCTGTCCATCGGAGGCGGTATCGGTCAGTCTCGTCTGGCAATGTTTCTCTTGCGGAAAAAACACATTGGAGAAGTTCAGTCCAGTGTTTGGCCAGCGTCTGTTCGCCAAGAATTTGAACACATTTTGTAACCCATGCTGATAGAAGATCATATTTTTCAACACAGACAATTTCAGGTGGATAAGTTACTAGCTTATGGGTTCAAAAAAGATGGCGAGGTTTATCGCTATAAAACACCCCTTCTTGATGGTCAATGTGAAGCCCATCTGATGATTTCTGAGCAAGGTCAGGTGTCTGGTTGTTTGATTGACACAGATTTGGCTGAGGAGTACACCGCTTTTCGAACCAAGCAAACAGGCGCTTTTGTCGGTCAAGTCAGGGAGGCTTATCAAGCATGTTTGGAACAGATTGCCCATTCTTGTTGCTCGGAACAATCGCTTGTCTCGCGACAGGGTCAGGCTTTGGAGCGGTATCTCTCAACGACATTTGGTGATGTTGCAGAGGTATTTGGACGATTTAAAGGCATCTACTCTTTTAAACACCCTGCTAATCAAAAATGGTACGGTCTTGCATTGCGCCTGCCTTTTGGAAAGTTAGACTTAGGAGATGAAGGCTATTCGCCTGAAAGGTTGGAAGAAGAGGTTGAAGTCATCAATATCAAAATCGATCCAGCAGCCAAGGCAACTCTGATTAGAAAACCCGGTATCTATCCTAGCTACCATATGAATAAACAACACTGGGTGACCATAGTGCTTGATGGCGGACTAACAGATGAGCAACTAGTTGAGCTTGTCACAGAGAGTAGGGAACTCGTCAGCCAGATGAAAGCACAATCGAATTTGGCAACAGATTACTGGATCATTCCTGCTAATCCAAAACACTACGATATTGATAACGATTTTGCAAGCAGCCGCTTTGTTTCTTGGCCACAGAAAAAAGGTATGTCAGTTGGTCATACTGTTTATATCTATCTGACAGCGCCCGATCGTTGCCTAAGATATGCTTGCCGAGTGGTTGAAGTATTTCCTGATAGGCAGGAAATGCTGTTGGAATGTTTGGCAACTTTTTCCGATCACACCTATCCGATGAGCTTCTTACAAGAGCATGGCGTCACCAATATCCGAAGCACCAGGCGAATGACAAAAGAACTGGTAAAGGCCTTGGCAGGAAAGTAATGGTTGCTGACACCATTGTTAATGTCGTGTTTAATGCTATAGGCAAATATTGGGCAGCCTGATGAGCATGAACAACCCCCTGCTACCGATTGGAGTAGCAGGGGGCTTTCTCATGTGTGAGGTTTTGATAAGTTCACAAAATGTACCGATATTAGAAGGTTTAGTAGTGAGCTTAGTATGATATAGAATTAGTTAAGCTTTCGGACTTATCTAGCCTATGACCATGTAAAAGGAATGCTCTTGTCGCGGTGTTTTTCAATAAAGGCATAAAAGCGATTTTTGGAAAGGTTGAGATGCTTGATTTCTAGTTCGGTCTCAAGCAGTTCAAAAATGTTCATGCAGGCTTTCGCTAATGTCAGCCCTTCAGGTTGGTTACGCAATACCATAATAATGGCAGTATAGCACTTGAGAGCAAGGTGCTCATTAACGTAGGTAGCGAATTTGGCACATTTTATTTCTTGCCTAAATGATTGAATGATGGCTTCGGCATCATCAAGTAAATGCCGCTGGTATAGAAAGCGAATCCCGTGAAAAATCACCATCATAATACTCTTTGGAGTAAGCCCAGTTGGTTTCCCTGAGCTTAGAAATGAAATAGCTTGTTGACTTCTAAAGCGTACCATCGCAGGAGAGCATTCGTCTAGAATAAATGAGTATAAGAACCATTCTAAATCACCCCATGTTTCAATAGACGACAGATAATTTTTTAGGAAATCCAATTCTTTTTGGAATTCCGTGGTACGATGATTTAATATCGAGAGATGCGCATCAATCATATCGTTAATCAGTTGCTTGAGTAAGGGATGGTCAGCGTAGCGGTCTTCAACAGAATGTCTAGCAAGTTGTGCTAACTGATAAAAATCTCGCGTGCCATAAAGCTCGTTGAAATCTTCAAGAGGTGCAATCAGCTGCGTAATGCTATCACCATGATAACACCTCAGAAAATCGCCAACTGGCACCGATACGGAGCAAGAGACGCCCGAATTGATCGACAGAAATACCAACTAAATCCCTTTCGAATCGGCTAAGGAATTGTGGGCTAACAATGTCACCCGAAGCTTCCTTGAGTTTATAACCCCGTTGTTGGCGCAACTTTCTAAAAGCAGCGCCATAACTTGTTATTGACTGTGACATTCAAAAAATCCTCCAACAAATAAATTTGAATAACCCTTTGCAGAAACCAGCACAGATGGTTCCTAGTAGTTATCCGCTATCTATTATAGACCATCTTAAGCATTATTGGTGAAAAATAGTACAAAATTTATAAAAATAATAGCATGACCTTTAGTTTTGGTGCTAAAAGAAACATATAGGGGAGTTTTTAGAGACTTTGTGACATAGCCGAGCTGTTGTGCAAGCCGTAAGCCTATCGAGCTAATCAGTGTTTGTTGTTTTCGATATTTTAGAAAAATTTCAGAAAAAAACTGGAAACATTTTTATTGTTAAAATCTTATCAAAATGCTTGACTTTTCGGGCAAACGGTTGCATAATGAGAAGTGAACTATAAATTAAAGGAGTTTCTTTTATGGCACAAGAGACAAGAACTAAAGGATTCAGAATGTGGAAATCTGGCAAGCGCTGGTTATTTGCGATAGGGGCTTCAACGGCTATTTTTTTAGGCACAGGAGTGCAAGCGGTTGCTCAAGGCCCTGACGAACTCAACCAGCAGACGGACCAATTGCCACAACACATCACTGCGACGGATACTGTCAGCAATCTTGTGATTGAGCCAGAGACCAATTCATCAAAACATGGTGAGGTTTTGGATGCTCATTTGGCAGAAGAAGATGATGAGGTTGATCATATTATCGGAGACGATAGCCAAATTCCCAGTGAATTTTTACGCAGTGCTAGTCCAGTGACAGCTGTCCCAAGTTCCGTTGATGTCACAACAGCAAAGCCCGTGACGATTTATTATAAGCCTACACAGGATGAGGGGGATTACTATGCCTATGTCTGGGGCGATGGACTTGAACAAAATCAACAGGGCAAAGAGGTACAGATGACAAAAGAGGGGGAACAGTATAAACTAACTGTTACTCCCAAAAAAGATGCAACTTTCTTTAACTACATTATCAAGAAAGGTCAGGGCTGGAATAACAATAAAAAAACAGGCGATATGACCGCCACGGTTAATCCCTACACGGAGACAGCTATTTACGTTGGCGATGATTTTTACTCTCAGATTTCTAACCTACAAACAGAAGCTTTTGATAAAACGTTTGGTTATGAGGACAAACGCGTTAGCGAAACAGCTCCAGATAAGTTTGAAACTGTCGGTAGTTTAGGTCGTCTAGGGGCGACATTACATGATGATGGGACTGCTACAATCAACCTTTGGGCACCGACAGCTAAGGAGGTTAAGCTCAATCTTTATAAAAAACTTGAACCAGGTGCACAAGCGGACAAAGAAATTCAGATGAAACGGGGTGAAGACGTCAATCCTGATGACCATACTAAAAATACCGTTGGCGTTTGGCATTACAAGATTACTAAAGACATTCTGGATAGCCTGAACCTGACAACAGCTAAAAATCTAGCTTATGACTACACTCTCAGTCTTCCAAACGCCCACTTTATTCAAGTGGAAGAACAGCATGTTGAACTAAACGGTCAGAGGAAAGTATTAAAAGTCTACCGTAACTCTGCAACGGAGAAAGTTCTCAATTACCATCATAAAGATGCTAGCCAGACTGTCCTAGGTCAAAACCGTGAGGCAACTCGTGAAGAAGTAGCTGCTTTTTATGCCGGTGATGAGATAATTAGGGAAAATGGTAATATTAAAGTTTCTAAGCACGAGCATAAGATTGTCACCACTCAAGACCCATACTCAGTAGCTGTTATCCAAGGCGGTACACGGTCAGTGATTCTTGATCCAAGTAAGGTCGGTGATAAGGTAACAATCACTAAGAACAAACGTGCCAAAACTAATTCAGAAGTGAGTGTTTTGGAAGTAAATATCCGTGATTTTTCAATCGACGAGTCATCAGGTGTTAAAAAAGAAGATCGTGGAAACTATCTTGGATTTGTTCAAGAAGGGACAAAAACGCCAGATGGCACGATGACTGGTCTTGATTACCTCAAATATCGTGGTACCAATTACTTGCAAATGATGCCGCTTAACGATTTTGAGACGGTTCCAGAGTTGGATAAAGAGGATCCTGAAAATATCAAAATTTCTGAAAAAGAACCTGATGGTGTTCACAACAACCAACAAAACTGGGGCTATGATCCAAAGAACTATAACGTGCCAGAAGGTTCTTACGCCACTGATCCAAAAGACCCTGAAAATCGCATCAAAGAACTCAAGCAGATGATGCAAAAACTCCACGATGTCGGTCTTAACGTCATATTGGACGTGGTTTACAATCACCTCTACCATGGGCAAAAAAATGTCTTTGAACAAACTGTTCCTGGCTATTTCTACGCCATCAACCAGCCTGCCAACGTGATGAACAACGATATTTTTGTAGGCAATGCGGTGCGTTCTAACTCTGAGATGATGAGACGTTACATTGTCAATTCAACAGCTTTCTGGGCAGCTGAGTATGGCATGGATGGCTTCCGATTTGATGCCATGAGTGACCTTGATGTCAAGACCCTGAACGATGTCCGTGACGCTTTGAATAAGGTTGGTGAGAATATTGTCACTTACGGAGAAGGTTGGGACAGTATGGGTAAATACTTGCCTGAGGGTCAGGCAGGTAGTGATGCCCATGGTAAGAAAATCCCGACATACGGCTTCTTTGATGCAACCAGCCGAAACGCCATTGTTGGGCATGCTCACGATAGTCATCTGGATGCGCCCGGATTTGTGAACCAGGCGGTAGATGACGGAGAGAGAAAAAGGGTCAATAATCCAAATATAGACAAAACGACCAGTCTGGCGAATAGCCTACTGGGTGGAGACCGTGGAAAATATGCCAATGCCTCTCAGCAACTTAATTATGTTGAGTGCCATGACGGGATGACTTTGAGTGACATTTTGAAACGTTATAACGTTATTGACACGCGTGACCCACAGCGCCATTTAAATCGTGTAGAGTTAGCGACAGCTATGAGTGCTTTGGCACAAGGGATTCATTTTTCACAACACGGTCAAGAGTTCTTACGAACAAAAATGAACTCCGTAAACACTTATAACTCTGGTGATGAGTACAACAAGATTGACTGGACTTTAGTGACAAAACACTCAGATGCAGTAAACTTTTCTAAGGCTATTACCCAGCTACGTTTAGCAGAGCCATTGTTCCAGTTATCTGAATATAAGGATATTGACGAAAAAATGGTTGTCACTAATGCCCAAGATCAGTCAGGTGTTATCACTTATGAGCTTCGTCCTGATGGTAAAGGTGAGACTGTTAATGGCAAGTACCTTGTTATCTTTAATAATAATAAGGGTGATGGCGAGTCTTCACTAACTCTCGGTGGTGATGAATGGTACTATGGCGGTAAACAGGATATGGAGAATCACAAGAACCTTGAAGGCAACCGCGGTGTCATCAATTCAACCAACGATTTCAGTAAAGCCTTTATCGTTACGACAAATGCTAAGAAACTTTATGACAAAATTGGTCAAACGGTTGGTGAGAAAAAATTGACGGTAGATCCGCTGTCTGCAACGGTACTCTTTATCCCAGCACCTGCAAAAGCTGTGGAGTTGAAAGATGCTGAGCGCGTGATTACTTATGTTAATCGAAAAGGTGAAACTGTAGCGTCTGAAAAGAGGCAGGCAGTAACTTATTTGACCGTTGAGGAAACAGCACCGGAGTTGAAATTTGGCTTTGAAAAATCTCAGATTCCAGTGACCACAACTGATTTGGGACATAAGGAAAACATTGTCAACAAGGTTTCCCGAGAAACGCCAACTGTCAAACGTATCTATGTAGCAACAGATGCTTCAGGACGTGCCATTAAGGCAAATACTGAATTAAATCAGGTTCAAATCGGTGACGATGGCAAGCCGGTTGATACCGACCAAATCAAATGGAAACTGATGACACCTGTTGCTTTTGTGGAACAAGCACCAAAAGGCTTTAAAGACCAACCTGTCTACACAACTGATAAACAAAAATGGCTCTCTCAAGCGTGGGATAACGTAGCGGAAATTCATCATCCGAAGGTAGAAAATCACCATGTTCAATCTGTTAGTCCAACTGAAGCAGGTGATAAAGAAAAAGTGAATATTGGGTCTGTTCAACTTGGTCAAGCGACGGCAACGGTCACAGTGACCTATGCTAAGGAAAGCGTAGCTAGAATTATTTCTGAAAATGACCCTGAGGAAAAATTGCCTCTAAATGAAGCTGCAGCTAATAGTGAGTATATGGTAAAAGGCTTAGAGGGCGATGCGATTGCATTTGCAGTGACTGATGATGCCTTGAAGCGAGAAGGTTACACTTATACAGTTAATGGCAAAGCTAATTTGACAGAGGCGTTGGCTGATCCGGCGGGTGTCTTCGGTGAAGAGGAGAAAGTCTTTAGAGTCGTTTATGAGGAAAAACCTATCCCAGCCTTGATTATTCAAGATATCGCCACGACGACAATCCCAGCGATGAAGATTGAGAATACAGCTAAGACCACAATCCCAGCCTTGATTATTCAAGATATCGCCACGACGACAATTCCGGCGTTGAGAATTGAGGATACCGCGACGACTACCATTCCAGCACTGAGAATTGAGGATACCGCGACGACTACCATTCCAGCACTGAGAATTGAGGATACCGCGACGACGACGATTCCCGCGTTGAAGATTGAAGATGTCGCGACGACGACGATTCCAGCGCTGAGAATTGAGAATACCGCGACGACGACGATTCCAGCACTGAGAATTGAGGATACCGCTATGACGACAGTTCCAGCCTTGATTATTCAAGATATCGCTACGACGACAATTCCAGCACTGAGAATTGAGGATACCGCGACGACGACGATTCCAGCACTGAGAATTGAGGATACCGCAACGACGACAATTCCCGCGTTGATGATTGAGGATACCGCGACGACGACAATTCCCGCGTTGATGATTGAGGATACCGCGACGACGACGATTCCAGCGCTGAGAATTGAGAATACCGCGACGACGACGATTCCAGCACTGAGAATTGAGAATACCGCGACGACGACGATTCCAGCAATGAAAATTGAGGATACGGCAAAAACCACAATCCCAGCAATGAAGATTGAAGATACGGCAACAACCACAATCCCAGCCATGAAGATTGAGGATACGGCAATGACCACAATTCCAGCCATGAAGATTGAGGATACGGCAACAACCACAATCCTAGCGTTGAAGATTGAAGATACGGCAACAACCACAATCCCAGCAATGAAAATTGAGGATACGGCAACAACCACAATCCCAGCAATGAAAATTGAGGATACGGCAAAAACCACAATCCCAGCAATGAGAATCGAGGACACGGCCACGACGACGATCCCAGCGATGAAAATTGAGGACACGGCCACGACGACCATTCCTGCGTTGAGAATTGAGGATACCGCGACGACGACGATTCCAGCACTGAGAATTGAGGATACGGCCACGACGACCATTCCAGCATTGAGAATTGAGGATATTGATAAAGATGGGCAAAAACCTCTAGCAGAGCCATTTGAACGTCGACTTGTCGATACACGAACAGGTGTTACTGTTATCCTTGACAGACGTGAATCTTCTGATATTGTTTCCCTACGTGTTGTTCCCAAGATTCTATCTCCTCAGGAAACACCAGAGAGTCTAGTAGAACAGGATTATGATTTGTACGATATCGATCTAGTGAATAGAGAGGGGAAAGTTGTCAAAATGGCCTATTCTGTTAGAGTTCTCTTGCCGGTAGACCCTGATAAAATGGTTAAACAAGTTCTTTATCTACCGGAAACATCTCCTGTAAGAGCCCTTGATTTTACACTTGTTGAGTCAGGTCGATTTGTGGAGATTATAGCGAAAAGCTTTAGTCAATATGCTGTCATTTATCATTCTCAAATAGTATTAAATAATCAAGAAGATGATGAAGCTCGTAGCATCCAAGAACCAACAGAACAGATTATTGTGCCAGCTTTAGATCGTCCAACAGCAATAACTGTTGCCGATAGCACTGGTGTAGCATTGACGTTGCCAAGCACGGGAGACAATGACTCTGCAATTTCTCAGCTAATTGCTGGTGTTACTTTAATAACACTTGGCTTGGTTGGAGTTTCTCGTCAAAAGCGAGAGGAGTAAAGAATTGCTAAAGAGATGACTTTAGCTGAGTATGAGAGGAGACGAAATACCGTCTTCTCTTTTGCTATACTCAAAGTTTTGAGGAGTCTGTGGTTAATTTAGCTACTATAATCACAGTCTTTGGCTGATATAATATCTGTTAACGTGTTATCAACGTATCAGCTACATAAGATATTTTTTAATGGGCTAGTTAGAGCGTTTTAATCAGAGGTTTTGTGAGTTTGTTTCGGAGTCTCTAATTGATTTACCAGTGGTCTTATACGGTTTTTGAGGTATCGTCTAATCAGTTATTATTGTGATTTTGCTTTTCTGGTCAGATTGTGATACACTGATGGCAGAATTTATTCGTTAAACAAGAAAGGTAAATGATGATTATTTCAGCAGTTTCTCAAGGGCTTTTATGGGCTGTTCTAGGCTTGGGTATTTTTATGACCTACCGTATTTTGAACTTTCCTGATATGACGACGGAGGGCTCCTTTCCGCTGGGAGGTGCAGTTGCTGTAACGCTCTTGGTGCAAGGTGTTCACCCATTATTAGCCACGTTTGTGGCAGTGCTAGCGGGCTGCTTAGCTGGTCTGGTGACGGGGTTGCTCTATACCAAAGGCAAAATCCCCACCATCTTGGCTGGGATTTTAACCATGACAGCTATTCATTCCGTGATGCTCTTTATCATGGGTAGGGCTAATCTGGGTTTGTTAGACGTGGACACGCTTCAGTCAGCTCTGCCATTTTCCCAAAGCATCAACCTCCTCATCATGGGGCTTATCGTCGTGAGCTTGGTTATTGCTGCTCTCATCTTTTTCCTCCATACTCAGCTGGGCCAAGCCTATGTGGCGACGGGAGATAATAAAGAGATGGCGCGGAGTTTTGGGATAAACACTGACCGTATGGAAGTACTAGGCTTGGTGCTATCAAATGGCGTGATTGCGTTGGCTGGAGCGCTAATTAGTCAACAGGATGGCTATGCTGACGTGGGTAAGGGAACTGGTGTTATTGTTATTGGGCTAGCTTCCATTATTATCGGTGAAGTGCTCTTGGCTGGTCATCTGACCCTGCTTGAGCGACTTTTAACGATTGTTGTAGGGTCAATCTTTTATCAGTTGTTGATTGCCCTAATTATTACCCTTGGCTTTAATACCAGTTACCTGAAATTCTTCTCGGCGCTGGTTCTGGCTATCAGCCTGATGATACCTGAATGGCGCAATCTGGTGCTGAAAGGAGGACGTGTCAAATGACAACAATTGTATCCCTGAAACAAGCCACCGTGGCTGTGGATAATGGACTTGACCAGAAAAAAATTATTCTCAATCAGGTCGATTTGGATATTGACGAGCAGGATTTTATCACCATTTTGGGAGGCAATGGCGCTGGAAAGTCGACCTTGTTTAACGTGTTGTCTGGGACCTTGCCCTTGACCAGCGGTCAGATGTTGGTCAGAGGAGAAGACGTGACGCGACTTCCTGCTCATGAGCGGGCGCGTTACTTGTCTCGGGTCTTTCAAGATCCAAAGCTAGGGACTGCCCCTCGGATGACAGTTGCTGAGAATTTGCTGATTGCCCTAAATCGTGGTGAGAAAAGGCAGCTTGTCCCGAGGCAACTTGACCAGCAACGCGAAAATTTCCAATCGCTACTCGCTCAGGTTGGCAATGGCTTGGAGAACCATCTGGACACGGCAACAGGGCTCCTATCAGGTGGTCAACGACAGGCACTCAGCCTTTTGATGGCGACCCTCAAAAGACCCGACCTCTTGCTCTTGGATGAACATACGGCAGCCCTTGATCCAAAAACTAGTCAGTCCTTGATGAGATTGACGCAACGCTTTATCGATGAGGGCAACTTGACCGCACTCATGATTACCCATCAGATGGCTGATGCCTTGACCTACGGTAATCGTCTTTTGGTCATGAAGGATGGGAAAATTATCAAAGACTTGCGTGCAGAAGAAAAGAACCTTATGACAATGGCAGATTATTATCAGTTGTTTGATTAGAACAGACTTGATGATGGCAATTAACTAAAAAATGACTGAAACTATTGACAGTTACCATTATATTTGATAGAATAAATGTGTTAGATATGTGAAAACATTTATTCGATGGGGCCTTAGCTCAGCTGGGAGAGCGTTTGGCTGGCAGCCAAAAGGTCAGGGGTTCGATCCCCCTAGGTTCCATGATAGACTGGGGTTACCCAGTTTTTTTATGGTTTCATTAGGTTGCTTGGCTCATAAAAACGCCTAACATCAGGTTATTACAACCAATGATGTTAGGCGTTTTTGCTAGTTTTTATCAACCTTACGTTTCATGTCTTCGTATTCTTCTGGTCGTTCGAGACTGAGAATATCCTCATAACTGGCTAGTTGAATATCTTGACCGTAACGGTTTTTAAGAGCAGTGACGACAAGACGATAGGCCAGGTTGGTGTTGCGAGAGAGGATGGGACCGTGGAAGTAGGAGCCGTAGACATTCTTGTACTGAACACCTTCCCCATCATGTTCATCATTGTTTCCGATACCGTAGAGGACCTTGCCCAGTGGTTTTTGATCATCGGCTAAAAAGGTTCGCCCCTGATGATTTTCAAAGCCATAGTAAATCTCATCAAAATCTTCGTTATAAATCTTAATATCGCCGATGTAGCGGTTGTCGGTCTGGTTGAGGGTGTAGTGCCCCATGACCCCAACGCCGTCAATCTTGACACCATTAGCTTGTATATAGTATTGCCCTAGAAGCTGGAAACCACCGCAGATAGCCACGACCACCTTGTTTTCTTGGATAAAGGCGTCAAGCGCTTCTTTTTTCAGAGGTAAATCCTTAGATACGATGGACTGTTCGTAGTCTTGACCACCACCGAAGAGGGCGATGTCATAGTGGTCCTTGTCAAAAGAATCTCCCAGCGACACGATGTCCGCCGTCACCTTAGCCCCCAGCTTTTCACCGATGTATTTGAGCATGAGGATATTGCCATAGTCCCCGTAGGTATTCATCAGATCCCCGTAGAGGTGGGCGATGTTGAGCTCGTAGGTGTAGTCACGAGTGTCGGGAGAGCTTGTTGAGGTGTAAACCATTAGTCTTTCTCCTTTCTGACCGCTTGTTTTTGGGCTAATAGCTCGCGCAGCTCCAGCATGGCGGTATAGGTCGCAAGAATATAGGCGTGCTGACTATCCTGCCTTTCAATGGCGCTGAGCAGGTCTTCCAGCGTTTTTCTAGCGGTGATTTTTTCGGCTGGGTAGCCAGTCACCCGCAAACGTCTAGCGATTTCTGGGTACCGAACGCCACCAGCATTGATTTCAGTGATAGCCATCTGGTTAATCTGTTCAAAATCCGCATCCCAGATCCAGCTGGTATCAATCCCGTCGGCGTAGTTGGCATTGAGCAGGACAGACAAGCTAAATGCATAAGGAGCCAGCTTAATCATCTCCAGCGCCTGACTAGCCCCAACAGGGTTTTTAATCAAAACAAGGGTACAGTCTTTATCACCTATTTTAAAGGTTTCTTGGCGACCGAAAACAGCTCGTGATTTATCAAAGCCAGTCTTGATAACCTCAGGGGATATGCCCAGATGCTCTGCTATGGCGACGGCCGCTAGGGCGTTGTAGATGTTGTAGAGCCCGCCGACATTGATGGTGTAGTTTTGCCCATCGATGACAAAGCTAGAGGAGACATGAGTCAGATTGGTTAGCTCGGTCAGGGTATAATCCAGTGCTGGTCGCTCAAAATCGCAGTTAGGACAGGTATAGTCGCCCAAGTTAGCGTAGGTGTTGAGACGATAGTTGATGATGCTGTCACAGTGCGGACAGAGAATGCCTTCCGTGTTAAAATGTGCCCGCTTTGGCTCTGTTTTTGTCGTGTCAAAACCATAGTATTTGATAGAATTGTTGATAGGATGAGAGTTGAAGAGCGGACTATCACCATTAGCCAGAACTGTTACTTGAGGAGCTTTAGCGATGCCATCCAAAATCATCTGATAAGTGGTGTAAATCTCGCCATACCGATCCATCTGATCACGAAAGATATTGGTCATGACAATCAGGCTTGGGGTGATGTGGTCGGTGATTTTTGATAAACTTGCTTCGTCAATTTCCAGTACCGCAATTTTTCGACCAGAAGCATTCGGTCTAGCCGTTAAAAAAGTTGACGTGATGCCGGTAATCATATTGGCACCGCTTGGATTGGTCACCACTTGTCCAAATGCTTCCCTAAGGATACCAACCGTCAGGGCAGTGGTCAGGGTTTTGCCGTTGGTGCCTGTAATGACGATAATCTCATAGTCTTTGGCGAGATGTTTAAGAATGGTTGGGTCTAATTGTAGAGCAATTTTACCAGGCAGGGTAGAGCCACGACCTAGCTTACTCAGCATAAAGTGAGCTGCTTGTCCAGCAGTCTTTGCAAATACAGTTTTCATGTTCATGTGTTTTATTGTACCATAAAGCACCAGAGCTGTCATGCGGAGAAGATAGGATTAAACTGCTAATTAGTTCTAAATGCTTGCCAAGTTCTCTTTTTTCTGTTATGCTTAAATAGTCTTCAGGGCAGGGTGTAATTCCCGACCGGCGGTGACTGGTGAGTAGACTGCCTTCTAAACCGTATTTTACCTTTCTGGTTGTGCGATTGGTGTACACAGAGGTATTAAACGTTTAGGGAACAGTCAATCATCAGAAGTCCGTGAGCGCAAGCTGATGTGGTGTGATTCCACAACCGACAGTATAGTCTGGATGGGAGAAGACAAGGAGTTTTGTTTGAAGCAGGGCTGTATAAGCTTTATCTTTTTGGTGGGTCTATGTCAATTTTTTTGATATTTGATACATCAATTAGGAGAGCAGATGTTGTTCTGTATCGACACCGACCTCTTTGTGACTTCTTTCAATTGTCAAAAATTGGAGGAATTTTTTATATGTTAAACACACGACGTCTGACGTTCATTGCGATTTTAGGGGCACTGTCTTTTGTACTCATGTTTTTCAGCTTTCCGATTATCCCAGGGGCGGATTTTTTGAAAGTTGAACTGAGCGTGTTACCGGTCTTGCTAGGCTTATTTCTAATGGATGTGAAAGCGGCTTACCAGATACTGATTCTGCGCACCGTGCTAAAGCTCTTACTCAATAATCATGGTGTTAATGATGTTATCGGTCTACCGATGAACATCGTCGCTCTTGGGCTATTTGTGACTTGCTTTGCCGTCTTCACCCATCGTCGTCAGTCGACCAAATCCCTGCTATTAGCAGGGGGTATTGGGACGCTTAGTCTGACAGTTGCTATGCTCTTTTTAAACTATGTGTACGCCATGCCTCTTTATGCAACCTTTGCAAATTTTGATATCGCCAAGCATATCGGAACAAGCACTTATTTAGTTGGAATGGTCTTGCCCTTTAATCTGGTTCAAGGTGCCTTGTTCACCTTAGCGACGGTCATCATATTACTGCCCCACAAACGCTTATTTAGAAGGATAATGGATGATGCTCAATAAAACGACGTATTATGCGAAAGCCTCGTTTGCCCTGTTAATTGTGGTATTTCTGGGCTATGTGGTTAAATTCTACCCCAATCAGCTGGTTGAGGCGGATAGTGCGATACAAGGTGCTGTGCGTGGCAATCTGCCTCAGATTTTAACCAGCTTTTTCTCTCATGTGACCGTTCTTGGTAATACCCTAACTCAGGTTATTTTGGTTAGCGTGCTGACAGCCATACTTTATTTTTGGAAGAACTGGCGCGCTGAGGCGATTTGGGTCTGGGCTAGCGGTCTGTCGGCAGGCATTTTAATTCCGACATTGAAACTTATCTATGCACGTCCACGTCCTAGCTTGTCGCATTTGGTAGAGGCAAGTGGCTATTCCTTTCCGAGTGGTCATGCAACAGGGGCAATGCTGATCTTTGGCAGTCTGCTTGTTATCATCTCGCAACGTATGCCCAAGGGATGGTTCAAGCTGTTGGTGCAAACAGGTCTGATGTTCTTGATTGTTCTTGTTGGTCTATCAAGAATTTACCTAGGTGTGCACTACCCTAGTGATGTGCTAGCCGGTTTTGTGCTTGGCTTTGGAGTGCTTCATCTGCTCTATCCGACCTATATGACATGGCGCTTCAAGTGGCGTTTTACCGGTCAATCACGCTAAGCCTATAACCTAAACGATTGAAAAGATAGAGACTGATATTTTAATCACTGTGTTAAACGAAGAGATTTGGACAGACTTATTCAAATCTCTTTTCTTTTTATTCTTTTTCAAGATAATGGTATAATAAAAGAAAACGATATTAGGAGGTGTCGCATGAAAAAATATGTATGGGCAATCGGACTTGCTCTTATCGTAGGTATCTTGTGGTGGTTTAGTTTACCAAAGGCTACTGACATAGCTTTGCGCTTGGAGCGAGACCGTGCGGAACAGTTTTATCCCGTAGCCTATGCCGATTGGGTAGAGCGCAATGGTCATCAGTTTTATCTAATTAGTCCGTTTGGAGAGCATTCACCAACAAATAACTTACAGGTGATACTGAGTGCAATCTCTACACAAGAGGAGCTGCCGTCGAATCAGATTAAGGTAATTCGTGGGGACTATCAGGAGACCGAGCTGGCTGGTATCCGCTATCTCGTTTTCAATGAGAGTGTTTATGACATCGGTGGTTCAACGCCACGTCTTATCGCCAGTCGTCCGATTAGCAAACAGCACCATATTGAAAAAAATCAGGGTCTTTTTACCTTGACTGATTTATTCAATGGCTATCAGACTTATGTGACTGACGCTGTAGCTAAAGCATTAGAAAACCATCCCAGAAAAGACGAGTTATTAACCAAGCAGTTTGACTGGTCTCCTCTGGAAAAGTATGAGAAAAGCGGGGTTCAAACAGATGGCTATACCATCAGAAACGGCTATATGGTATTTGATATCGGTGTTAGCCTTCCCTTGTCGACATTTCACGATGTCATTGACCCATCTTATCTCAAGGGGAATGACTTACTTGATTATCAGACCTTACAAAGCAGGCAATAAACGATAAAAAAAAAGCAGACTAGCCTGATTGTAAAGCCATCAAGGCAGCCTGTCTTTTTTAAGCCTTATACAATTTTTGGTCTTTGAGGATAAGCTCGCTAACTGAGGCAAATTTTTTCAGTTGCTTCAGTTCTTCTTGATGGCTAATCAGGGTGATGACTAGACCTTCCTTACCCATGCGACCGGTACGCCCAGCACGGTGAGTATAGGCCTCCTTATCCCGAGGCACCTCGTAGTTGATGACCAGCTCAAGCCCTTCAATATCAATTCCTCTGGCAACCAAGTCAGTCGCCAACAGGAGAGCGATGTCATGCTGTTTAAACTTGTCTAAGATGACCTTTCTGAACTTGACATTAACGTCACTGGCAAGGGAAACAGCAGAGCTACCGAGATAGGTTAGTCGCTCCTCGCAAGCCCCTAAATCGGATAAGCTGTTAAAGAACACCAAACCACGGCAGTCTGGAATATTAGCAAATTTGCGCAAAATATCAAGCCGGTCGCGCTTATCAACCATCATGTAGTGGTGGCTGATGGTGTCCAGCTGCTGATGAGATAAATCAATAATCACGGTGCCTTTTGCCAATGACGTTTTTTCGATAGCTTGCGTGGCAGAGACATAAATCATCTGATGGTCACGAGGGGCATAGGTGATGATTTTTTTGACAAACTGATACTGGCTGTCTTGCAAGAGGTCATCAAACTCATCTAGGATAATGGTGTTGATTGACATCATTTTTATCTTTTTCAGCTTAATCAACTCAAAGATTCGACCTGCCGTACCGATGAGAATCTCCGGTCCTTTTTTTAATCGCTCAATTTGTCGTTTTTGGCTGGAACCAGATAAAAATAGCTGAGCGGTCAATCCTAATGGTTCTGCCCAGGTTTTGGTGACTTCAAAAATCTGCCCAGCTAGTTCAGAGTTGGGGGCCAAAATCAGCAACTGCTGACTTTTTTTAGGGCTTAGTCTCAGTAAACTTGGCAAGAGATAGGCTAGGGTCTTGCCTGTTCCTGTCGGACTCACGGCTAGTAAACGTTGACCGTCTTTAATGGGGGTAAAGACAGCTTCTTGGATGGGAGTCAGTTGGTGAAACTGAAGTTCAGTCAACTGGTCTTGCCAAACCTTTGGGAAATTCGATAACATGATGCTCTACTTTCTTTTGTCAGTTGCCCTCATTATACCATAAAAAACCTAGCTAGGGGCTAGCGACTTTTTTTAAAATAAGGTAAAATAGGATGAGACGACTAGAAGAACGAAGGAGACAAGATGCGACAAAAACCTATTATTATCGGTGTGACAGGTGGATCTGGTGGTGGAAAAACAAGCGTTTCTCGTGCGATTTTAGCTAATTTTCCGGATGCCAAAATCGCTATGATTGAACATGATTCCTACTATAAAGACCAAGCCCACTTAACCTTTGAAGAGCGGGTGAAAACCAACTATGACCACCCCTTAGCCTTTGATACGGACTTGATGATTGAGCACTTAAAAGAGTTAATCGCTGGTCGTCCGGTCGACATCCCGATTTACGACTACACCATGCACACAAGGAGCGATAAATCCTATCGTCAAGAGCCACAAGATGTTTTTATTGTTGAAGGGATCTTGGTGTTAGAAGACAAGCGACTGCGCGATGTCATGGACATTAAACTGTTTGTGGACACAGATGACGACATTCGGATTATCCGTCGGATTAAGCGCGATATGGAGGAGCGTGGGCGCAGCCTTGACAGTATCATCGAGCAGTACACGACAGTGGTTAAGCCCATGTATCATCAGTTTATCGAGCCGACCAAGCGCTACGCCGACATCGTCATCCCAGAAGGCGTGAGCAACCTGGTGGCAATCGACTTGATTAACACAAAAATCGCAACGATTTTAGCAGAGTAAAAAGAGAGAAGTTATGATAACTTCTCTCTTTCGTTCATTACAACAAACCAGTGCCGTGGACTTGGTTGGTTCCTGTCTGTGCGAGCAAATCAGCATAGTTGGTCTTGTTGACACCGCCACCGAGGAGAATCTCGATGCGACCGTCAGCGTGGCTAATTAGGGTCTTGATATGGTCGATGTTGTCAAAAATGTTATGACGTTTTTCTGAACCATGAAGGAGAAGGCGCTTGAAACCGAGCTCAATCAGCTGGTCGAGGGCTGTTGTCTGCTCTGCTATTGGTACCAAATCAAAAGCCATATGAAAGACCATGTCTACCCCTTGGCAAGCGGGCAAGAGTTGCTCGATAGCCTCTATGTCGATGCGGTTATCCGGCGTCAGACAGCCAAAGACTAGAGCGTCGCTTTCCAGCTCAACCGCGCGGAGGATGTCCTCCTCCATGATACGGAGCTCGATGTCGTTATAGACAAAGTCACCGCCGCGAGGGCGAATCATGGTTGCGACACTGATCTGGTTGTCGTGGAGGAAACGAGCAGCTTCCTTGATGACACCGTAGCTGGGAGTTGTTCCCCCAACAGCTAGGTTATCACAGAGCTCAACACGGGTGATGTCCGTCCCAACCAGGCGGTGGAGGTCAGTTAGGTTTTCGGCGCAAAATTCTTTTGTAATCATCTTAGTCTCCTTATTTTTGTTAATAATTCATTATAACATAAGGCGTTAACGGTTGCAATTTTCGGCTATTTTTTGTAGAATGAAGACAGAAAACAGGAAAGTGAGATAACGATGAGAACGATTAACACCCCCCATGCACCAGCAGCTATCGGTCCTTATGCCCAGGCTAAGGTTGTCGGCAACCTGCTCTTTACCAGCGGTCAGCTTCCCTTGTCAGCAGAGACAGGAGAGGTTGTCGGCACAACCATCGAAGAGCAGACCCAGCAGGTTCTAAAGAACCTGGAAGCCATTTTGACTGAGGCGGGGACAAGCTTTAACAAGGTTGTTAAGACCACTTGTTTCTTGGCAGATATGGCTGATTTTTCGGTGTTTAACAGTGTTTATGAGACGGCTTTTGCAGCAGAAGTACCAGCTCGCTCTGCCTTTGAGGTCGCTCGTTTACCGCGTGATGTCAAGATTGAGATTGAAGTGATTGCAGAGATTGGGTAAACTCTAAAAGGCTAAGAGCAGAGGAGGGGATGATGAGATTATTAGAAGAACGTATTTTAGCGGATGGTCGTGTTTTAGGCGAAAACATTTTAAAAGTTGATCGTTTTTTAACCCACCAAGTGGACTACCAGCTGATGAAGGCCATCGGTCAGGTCTTTGCGACTGCCTATGCTGAGTGTGGGATTACAAAGGTGGTGACCATCGAAGCCTCAGGTATTTGCCCTGCCCTCTACACTGCTGAGGCGCTTGGAGTTCCCATGATTTTTGCTAAAAAGCATAAGAACATCACCATGACTGAGGGCATCTTAACGGCTGACGTTTATTCCTTCACCAAGCAGGTGACCAGCACTGTCTCGATTGCAGGTCGACTCCTATCCGCCGAGGACAAGGTCTTGATTATCGATGATTTTTTGGCAAATGGCCAAGCTGCCAAGGGGCTTATCGACATTATCAGTCAGGCTCAAGCCAGCATAGCTGGTGTCGGCATCGTTATCGAGAAATCCTTTCAAACAGGCCGCCAAGTGCTGGAAGATTTAGGTGTTCAAGTGACGTCTCTGGCTCGGATTGAGCGGTTTGAGGACGGTCAGGTGGTCTTTGGACCAGCAGATGCTTAGAAGTTGAGACTGGGACAAAAATCGGTAACCCGAAGGGGGCGATGAGTCGGTAGCCCACCTCCGCACAGTTGAGTAGGGCTGTAAAAGCTGATCAGATTATCGAATTATAGTCCGCTCAACCACTGCGCTTTGCTTGAAAATTAAAAATCACTTGAGAAGTTAGGACTTTTGTCCCAACCTCTTTTTGGTGTAGAGGGGAACTTTTACCTCAGGCTCTTGTGACGAGTTAAGAGCAGTGAGGCTTGAACAACGTGAAAGCCAGCGTCTTTAGGTGCTGGCTGGTCTCGTGAGCCTATAGCCCTTGTTCAAACCACCCGTTTGACGGGTGGTCGTGATTGGTGACGACGCTAGATGCCGTTGTGGAGTGCTTCAAGGAACCTGACCCTTGAAGGTGGGAAATCGTGAGTCGCAAGGCAACTCCACTCCCCAATACGCTGGTGTCATCAGCAGAACAGCTCTGAATGAATCAAATGTGGAAAATAATGTTTCCAAAATTTCCAAATGAAACGTGCGTGATGATAGGGTGGTCATCTACCACATGGATGTACACCGCACGCTGGATATTACTGGATGCTTTTGAACGTCTCTCAAAATTTTCCTTGTCCAGCTGTTTGCCCCACTCCATGCGTTGAGTGATAGGTCATCCGACATGTTGGATACTGGTCACTGTATCCTATCACTTGAACCTATCTTTGTGTGGCAGACTGTCCAAACATGCGACAAACTTATTTTTTCCATAAAAAAACTAAACTGTTCAAAACAGACATCACTGTTCTTCATGCGTTTGTCCTGATTTTCAGTTTTTTTTGTGGACAGTTCTTATAAATTGTGATACAGTAGATTTGAATACTATAAATAAAAATAGTCTTTGCACCTGATTGCCCCATCTTATGCTGAGATGAGCATCATAAAAGACGCTTTTATTAGATAAGGAGAAAGGGTCTATGACAAAATTTAGACGTTCACTGTTTGGGTACAAGGTTCGAGATGTTGACAAAGCAGTGAAGTTTTTAAAGGCAGAGTTGCGACAGCGAAAGCAACAAAACGATGAGTACCTCCGTCAAATAAAGCATCTTACTGATGAGTTGAGAAAAGCCAAGGCCGAAGAAGAACTAATCAGAGATGCCATTATCGATGCGAAACATTTATCTAAACGCTTGGTACGTGAGGCAAAAGAACAAGCGACCGAGATGTTGTTTGAAGCTGAGCGTGACATCAATAAACAGTTCGTCCAGTTTGAGGAAAACATGTCGGTTCTAAAACACATGCATGCCAACATCGTCTCTCAAAAACAAGCCCTTAAACAAGAACTCGAAACCACCATCGATCGTTACAAGGAGATGGTAGGAACAGTCGATCAGGGGGCTGAGCGGTTTGATCGTCTCCAGCAAAACATGACGACAGGGCTTGAGCAGGTGGCTGAAAAGACGACCAGCTCTAAACAGGTCATCTTTTTACCTAAAGCGATTCAGAAAAAAGAAGAGGTCAAGGTCGGTCTTGATGTGTCTAAACTGAGCGCGACTAGTCCAGATTATGCTCAGTATATTGCGCCGGAACAACCACCTAAAGCAAAAGCACCTCTAACTGATTATTCTGGTCATGCTGGCACTGGCGACAGGCTGGTGGCAGCCCAGAGTAGTCCGTCAGGTTTTGTCTCAAGTGACGAGATTCCTGTCTTTTCTTTTAAGTGAGAAAGGAGCAGTATGGATAAACTAAACCAGTCCTTTCAGGAAGTTCTTCACCAACGAGGGTTTCAGATGAAGGTGACCTCTGCTGAACAACAGCTCACCTACAAAAGCAGGCTAGCGCTTGATGATGGTGTTCTAGTTGATTTTGCAGTGCAGGTGCCGGTTTCTGACACCAGAGAGGTGATCCAGTTGGTCTTTGACAACCTCTTGACCTGTCCTGATCAGGCTCAGAGGAGTGTGTTTTTGGACATGCTTAACCACATCAATGTGACCTTTGGGATATACTTTTACTTTGCTTTGCGAGAGGATGGGACGGTCTTTGCGCGATACATGCTACCAGTTGACCCTGATCGGACAGAGGTCATTATAGAACTAGCTCAGACCGGTAGTCATCTCATCAAACAAGTCAGGGAGTTACTGATTGAGACCCTTATCCAATGATTGGGGCAGTCAGTCGTCCATGACCGCTGGTTGACTGTTTTAGCGACAACTTCTTGTTCTCTAGCTGTCGTGCTGAGAGGCAGGGGGCGTGGCTTTTAACAGTAATACTGACTTATTTTGTATTATATAGATATATAGAAAGAAAACACAAATAAAACACTATGTTTAAACGCTTTAAACGTGACACGAAACAGATTTTTTCGATTCGTAAGTTCAAGGCTTACGGGGCGTCGTCAGCCTTGCTAGTGACCCTGTTCTTTGCGACGGGGGCTCAGGCTGAGGAGGTGGCTAATCAGTCCTCACCATCAGACAGTGATGGGGCGTCTGCGACAGAAACCTCTAGCTCATCAGGCGCGGTCGAAACCGACAGCCTGATCATCTCAGAAACACCTGAAACGCCTGAGGCAAGCTCAGCCTCTGCTGAAGCAGAGGTAGATCCAGCGGCGTCAACAGTTGCTGAGGCAACCACAACAGCGACTGAGACAACAGAGCAGGAAAAACCTGCAGCTGAGACCCCAGTCAAACGCTCTGCCATCATCAGCTATACGGTTCAGTACGTCAGCAAGGCGATTGGCAAGGTCGTCCACAGTGTGGTCAAGACCAAGGTCGTTGAAACGACCGAGGCTGTTGCAACAGCAACCGTCAACGAAAACGGCGCTGAGTTGGTCAATGACAGTCAACTGGAAAACTACTACGTCCCAGATGGTCTACCGACAGCACGGACGGCTGAGATCACCGAGGGGGCTACCAATGTCATCACCTATGAGGTGGAGGGCTTTGGTGATGCCACGGCGCGTGAGGTAGCCATCAGCTACCGAGTGGACTATGTCGATGCGACGACCAAGGAAGTCCTCTACAGCGAAAACAAGACCCATACCGTCCTCGCCGAGAGCGATCAGGCTGAGGCTGTCATCACTGAGGAAGCAACTGCTCTCACCACTGTGACCAAGCTCGACAACTACCGCCTGCCAGTCAACGCTGCAAAACTCCTGACCCAAACCATCAAAACCCAACAGGAAAACGTCCTGGTCTTTGTCGTGGAGTCAAACGACACCGCTAAAAGCCGCCGCACCCGCAAGGTGGAAAGCTCAGTCAGCGAGGACAAGCCCTACTTGACCATCGAGAACTTTACTGATTACCCAAGTTCTGATGAAAGCACAAGTTTGGGAAATGACCGCCCGATCTATAAAGACAACGGCAGCAACCAGGTGGTGCCGCTGGTCTTCAAAATCGGCTTTAGCCGTATCGAAGCTGATCAGTTAGAGTTGACCGATGATGCTAAAACACTAGGTCTGAGCCTGGATGCCACATCAGGCTATATCCGAGGCGATATCAACCTGTCTAGTAAACAACCCAAGATTTACAATGTCGGCTTTAAGTCCAAACTTGACTCAGAAGTGGAGGTGAGCATTCCAATAACTATTGAAAAGATACCTGTTTATGGTTTCTTCCTCTATGACGACGCTGATTCTCCTTATAGTACGAATTATTTCTATACTGGTGGAAATAGTTGGGAGAGATTAAGAAATGATTCTACTTCTTCCTATGAGAAAGATGATAACCCAGTAAAAGTTACGATGGAAATCGAAAGGTCATTAGATAAGAGTGACTTTTTACCTACAAAGAAGACCACCTTTGATTACAATATCCAACTAACCACGACGCCGTTTGGTTATTATGTACGCCCCACTCAGAAGGTTAGTGATGCCACTAAAGATACCCAAAAATATTTGACAACGGTTCCCATTTTTGCAGGTCTGGATAGCCACAAGACATTCAATGATGACAGGCTAGCTTTACAAATTACTGACTTCAAGGTGCTATCAGCTAGCGAGGATGTAAAAGTTGAGTTGCTAGACATACGGTCTACAGAAAATCTTCCTCAATCTTATTATTCAGATAGGGCTTCTACAGTGGCCGTGTTATCCTCGGGATATAATACCACAACTTTAGACAAGCCATACATTTATTCCGAGGACAAGCCTATCTACTACCTCCATTTCACAAAGTTACCCAAAACAGCAGGGAACTATAAAGCTACAGTGCAAATTACCGATAACCTTGGTGTTGTCAAGACCTTTAACCTCAACTTGACAACAATTGAGCGTTCCATTGGCGGCGCCTTGACCAATGCCGATGTGCAGTTTGAGGGTAACCCAGATCGGATATCTAGCTTCTCTGGTCTGGTTAGCGTCCCAAGTGAGATGGCTAAACAAGAGCTCGGTAAGGTCGTCCTCAACAAAGACAACGCCTGGATCATCGAGAAAACCCTGCCACCAGGCATCGCTCTGGAGCCGATCAGCTCCAATGACAATGGTCAAATCCGCGAGGCCAAGGTGGTCAAGACAGAGGGTCAAAAACTAAAACCAGGTCGCTATAGTTTCGAAGTCAAGGCTGTCGATGGTCACTTCGGGGACAACGCTCCTGTGCGTGAGTTTGTCTTTGAAGTCACCGATTCCATCGTTAAGATCCCTCACCAAGTCTGGGAGGAGGGCAAGGCTCACGATCCGATTCCAGTTGCCATGGAGAACGGCACGGCCATCTCCAGCATTCGGATTGACTATACACCTAATCATGCCGTCATTGCTACAGATGGCGATAACGAGAGACTTGAGGTATTTGCTACCAAAAAAACCGATGCTAACCAGACGGCACGCCTCTATGTGACCTATATCAATGGCGATGGCAACACATCTGAAACCTATACGGACTTTACCTATGAGGTCAAGCCAGGTCAAGTCAACGACCTGACCCTTGAAGTGAGCAATGCGAATCAGACCGTTAAAGAGGGCGATAGTTGGGAGACCATAGCCATCACCCATACCGAGGGGGCTAGTCTGCGGATCGACACCACGACACTGCCTAAGGGTACCCGCTTTAACCCGAGTGACAAGACCATCACCGGTCGCGGTCTCTATGAGGGCACCTACAATGTGCCAGTTGTTGTCGAAAAAGATGGTCTGGTCAAATTGACCCTCATCGAGCTGGTGGTCACACCGGATCGGTTTGAGGTAGAAGATGAGAACGTCACCATTAAGGTCTTGGACAAGGTTGATGGCATCAAGTTTGAAAACATCCCTCAAGATGCTAGGGTGACCTATGATGATAACGTCGCAACAATGCTCTCTGACTATGGTTTGAGCCTGACTGGAAATGTCATCACCGGGACACCAACAAAAACTGGGGGCATCAGCCTTAGAGCGAATATCACTGTCAAAGGCAGCAATGGTCTAATACGGTCGGACTGGGCGTGGCTGTACATCACCATCACAGGACGAACAGTCAGCCTAACTGCTGATAATAAAGAGCAACGTCTTGAGGTCGATAGCGATGCTTTTAAACCCATCACTCTGACCAAAGACCTTCACTCCACGCTAACCTTTTATGCGGATAACAAGGAAGTCGATCCTGAAGTTGCTCTGCCACCAGGTCTGACCTATAACCCTGCGGATAAAACCATCACCGGGACACCGACAACAGTGGGCAAATACACGTTTTATGTTTTAGCAGGACTTCCATTAAACTTGGTTGAAAGCGGAGAATTAGAACCACGATTGTTACCTCCCAACCTAAGTAAAAATAACCAATATACCTGGGAGAGAATCGACGTCACCGTTGTTCCCGTTAATCCTAAGTTCAGCCTGACCAATGAAGAGCAGACCTTCTCAACGGTTGAAAACATGCAACCGGTTAAGATCACGGCTGATCCAGGGGTGACCATCGAAGTACAAAATCTCCCAGTAGGGGTCTACTATGATCGTCGCACCCAGACCATCACCGGTCGCCCAACAGATGGGATAACTAAGCAATTTGTTTTAGATGACGATGGTATATACAGAGAGGTTCTAAAAGACACCTATGAAATTGCGGTGGTGGCGACCAACTCTGTGGAGAAAGGGAGCGGTAAACTGACCAAGTATGTCACCCTCAAGCTGACCCCGATCGCACCGAGTCTTCAGGCCACGCTTGCTGAGCAAACCATCGATGCCACTCAGGCTATTACACAGATTGTCTTGCAAAAGGATGCGTATTCGACGCTTAGTCCAATCAATTTGCCGTCAGGTCTTAGCTATGATGAAGGAACTCAGACCATCTCAGGAACACCGACTGCAGTTGGTACCCACCGAATCACGGTGAACACAAATCTTGAGCAGAAATTGGTCGGCGCTAATCTGACAACTGCGACGCAAGAAATCGTTATAACTGTCAATCCAGTAGCGGTTAATCTGACAGTGACGCCAGAGCGTCAGACCAAGCAGGTCTTGACCCCGATTGATGAGGTTAAGATTGAGACCTCAGCAGGGGCAGAACTGACTGTTAACGGTGAGAAACTTGGAGACTACATCCAGAGTATCCCGGGTCTGACCTATAACCCAGATACCAAGACCATCTCAGGAACACCAACGAGGGTTGGTACCTATACCTTTACGGTTGACGCTAACTATCCTGTCTCTGGTAACCCGAAAACCTCCAAAGAGGTAACCATCGAGGTGACTGCCTTGCCGGTTGAGCTTTCCATCGCGGACAACGACCAAACGGTCCAAGTCAACAAGCCAATCACCCCGATTAAAATTAGTCACACTGATTTGAGTAACCTATCCATTTACACCCCTGGTGGGGGAATTATTCCTGAAGATGAGATGGCTGATTACCTCCTGGAGCGTTACGGTCTGGTGTATGACAAGGATAGCAACACGCTATCAGGTTCACCGTTTAGCGTCGGCTTGATTCGTTTCAAACTTCGTGCCCAACACACGACTGATAATGGTGGACTCAAATACGAGAAATACTTGACAATCAATGTACTACCTAGCGATACCCTGCCAACAACAACCGTCCCAGTGATTGATCCAATGATTGAAGGGTCATCCGTGGTGACAGGTAAAGGTATCGAGGGGGCAACGATTAATGTCATCCTACCAGACGGCATTCAAAAATCAACAACGGTTAAAGGTGGTGTATGGAGCATTGATGCTAACGCACCATTCGTCAAAGGTGAGAATGTCATCGTCAGCCAAACACGCCAATCAGGTGCTCCAAGTGACCACATCACAGCAACTGCCGTACCGAAAATTACCCAAGGCAACGACGATAAAGACGGTAAAACCCCAACCGTGACAACTCGACCAGACACACAAGACGGCAAGACCGGTGTCTGGGTGATCTTCAGCCTAGATGGCGAAGAAATCACCAAAACCTTTATTGCTAACGGTCAAGATGGCGCAGCAGGTCAAGACGCTCGTCAGATTTCAGTGAAGAGTGAGCCTGCTAATGTCGGTGGCAAGTCAGGTCACAACATCATCGTTTACTACACTGATGATAATTCCGTCGTATCAACTACCTTTGTCGCAGATGGTGACAAAGGTGAGCAAGGTGAACGTGGTGACAAAGGTGAGCAAGGTGAACGTGGTGAAAAAGGTGAGCAAGGTGAACGTGGTGAAAAAGGTGAGCAAGGTGAACGTGGTGAAAAAGGTGAGCAAGGTGAAAAAGGTGAAACTGGTGCAGCAGGTGCTAACGGTCAAGATGGTGCAGCCGGTCAAGACGGTACCTCAGTTGGCATTAGCAACACTGAAACCCTACCAAACGGCGACATCAAAGTAACCTTCACAGATGGCAATGAAATCATCATTCCTAAAGGTGGCAAAGGTGACCAAGGTGAAAAAGGTGAAACTGGCTCAGCCGGCACAAATGGTGTTGACGGTAAAGCTGGTATCTCTGGTACTGACGGTGCAACCCCAACAGTTACTGTCGGCACAAACGGCAACTGGCATGTGAACGGTGCTGATACAGGCATCCCAGCAGCTGGTACGAACGGTGCAAACGGTGCTAATGGTTCAACACCAACCGTTTCAGTTAGCGACAACGGCAACTGGTTCATCAATGGTTCAGACACAGGTATTCCAGCCAAAGGTCAAGACGGTGTAGCAGGTAAGAATGGTCAAGATGGCACAACAACAGCCAACACGATCGTTATCGGCGACAACGGCAACTGGTTCATCAACGGTAAAGACACTGGTATCCCAGCGACAGGTTCAAATGGCGCAAACGGTACAAACGGTCAACCAGGTTCAGTAGCGATTAACCCAGCAACAAACACATGGGTCATCAATGGTAAAGACACTGGTATCCCAGCAAATGGTACGAACGGTCTTAACGGTAAAGATGCGGCTACAGCAACCATCATCATTGGTACAAACGGCAACTGGCACGTTAACGGTGTAGACACTGGCGTTCCAGCGACAGGTGCCAAAGGTGAACGTGGTGAAAAAGGTGACCAAGGTGAAACTGGTGCAGCAGGTGCTAACGGTCAAGATGGTGCAGCCGGTCAAGACGGTACCTCAGTTGGCATCAGCAACACTGAGACCCTACCAAACGGCGACATCAAAGTGATCTTCTCAGACGGTAAAGAAATCGTTGTACCGAAAGGTCAGGATGGTCGTGATGGTAAAGACGGCAAGACTCCAGTTGTTGAAGCAGTCAAAGGTGCTGATGGTGTGACCACAATCACCTTCAAAGACCCAGACACTGGTGCGCCAATCGGTGACCCAGTCAAGGTTAAAGATGGTGAGAAGGGTGCAGACGGTACATCCGTAACCATCACCAACACCGAAACTCTGCCAAGTGGCGACATCAAAGTGACCTTCTCAGACGGTAAAGAAATCGTTGTACCGAAAGGTCAGGATGGTCGTGACGGTAAAGACGGCAAGACTCCAGTTGTTGAAGCAGTCAAAGGTGCTGATGGTGTGACCACAATCACCTTCAAAGACCCAGACACCGGTGCGCCAATCGGTGACCCAGTCAAGGTTAAAGATGGTGAGAAGGGGGCTGACGGTACATCCGTAACCATCACCAACACCGAAACTCTGCCAAGTGGCGACATCAAAGTGATCTTCTCAGACGGTAAAGAAATCGTTGTACCGAAAGGTAAAGATGGTCGCGATGGCCGTGACGGCACAAATGGTAAATACGGACGCGATGGTCAACCAGGACAACCAGGTAAAGATGGTCGCGACGGTCAGACCGATTCAAATCATTCAACTGGTACTAATGGGTCTGTCAGCTCACATGACATGCAACCATTAGCATATACAAGTCAGAAAGCTACTGTTACAAGTCAGACAAGCACAGCACAACTACCAAATACGGGAGTTGACAATGCAGTCTTCCTTGAACTTGCTGGCTATATGACATTGTTGGGTGGTGCGATGTTTGTTAATAAATCACGTCGGAAAAAATAAGTGATTAGAACAATGTCTTGACGGACGAACTCTAGCACAAATAGTCACTTATTTTAAAGCAAGTGACTATTTGTTTATAATAAATGAAAGAATTGACGGATGAAATGGGAGAGATATTTAAAAC
Source organism: Streptococcus sp. E17BB (assembly GCF_041807725.1). Classification (NCBI taxonomy): domain Bacteria; kingdom Bacillati; phylum Bacillota; class Bacilli; order Lactobacillales; family Streptococcaceae; genus Streptococcus; species Streptococcus sp. E17BB. The sequence continues at coordinate 11,691 of NZ_JBGTZC010000002.1, read as the reverse complement.
ATTCAATTAGAAAATTATCTATAGGTGCGGCATCAGTTTTAATTGGGTTAGGTCCAGCTGTTACACCATTGCAACAAGCTTATGCATCAGAAGCTCAAGATTTTAATAAAAATCAATATATTATCGATACAGCTGCAGATTTAAAACAGCAGGTTATTAATCTACAATCATATACTGACCTTTTTAGTAGTCAGGTTAGAATTAACCTATTTAATCAGTATGTTCAAAAATTGCAGACAAAACTTGATGCTTATTCTCAGCGTCAGTCTGTCTGGTACAAGCCTGCTGATTGGGAAAGATATGAACAAAAAGTGATTGAGGCTACTTCATTGCTTGAACAGGCGCAGCCTATTTATAATGTTTTACCGAGTATGGCGAGTAAATCTAGCGAAAATTTAGCGAAAGCACAAGCTATTTTCGCCAGAAAAAATCAGTGGGGTATTATTTTTCGAGAGGATCACGAGACTATCGAACAGGCAGTAGATAGAACTTATCAGGAGCTTAAAGTTGCTTATGAGGAAATGCTACCGCTTACTAACGATATTACGCCAATCGCTTCGGTTTATCAGCGCCTCATGCCAAGTTTTGAGCAACAAAATCCCCTCTATAGGATGTTAAATGATTTGACGAGCTTGGAGAATTATATCGAAAGTACAGCGACAACTGCTCGTCGCGAGCATGAAGAGTTATCTAAAGGCTTCGCAGAAAATCATAAAATTTTGGTGAGTAACCTTAATGGTCGCTTAAGTGAAGATGATGAAAAAGCACTTTTAGAGGCGTTAACGTTCGACTATACCGTTTCATTTAATGATACGGAAACTGCTGTTTTTGTTAACTATGATCGCGATTACAAAATAAGGTTTAACCATGACGGTACTTTAACTGTTCACTATACAACCGATGGTTCAGAAGATACAGTTCCACTTAGTTTGTTTGCAAGACAAGATACTAATGCTCAGCCTAGTTATACCATTAGCTATCGTTATGAGCATGCACCCGAGGGGCTAGTACCACCAGTAGCTGTGAGCAAGAAGATAGGTGAAGTGATTGATTTCCCACAAGATGGTGAGGTAATTACTAGATCCGAAGGAACTTATCGTTTGTCTTGGGATAAATCAGTTAACCGAGTTCCTAGTTCTAACTATGAAGTGGTTGGTATCTGGGAATTTATACCAATCACTCGTTATGATGTGACTTATGAATTTCGTTCAACCGATGGCAGTCAATTGCCAGAAGTCGTTCAAAAGTTAAAACCGATTGATCAAATAGGAGTAGTGCAGGGGACACAGGTCACTCCTCCAGAAACGTTCCAAGATCAGTTAGAAGCTCGTGGTCTTTGGCGCTTTGAAGGCTGGGATAAAACTAGTCAACTAGTTCAAGATAGTCCATTACGCTTCATTGGTACCTGGGAGTTTGTTAAAAATCATGAGTTATTGGCGGCAATAGCAGAGCTGGAAACAGAAGTTATTCTTTCTAACAGAATCTTGACAACTCAAAACTATCAGCAAGCAAGCAATCGTTTGGCTTATGATCAGTCACTGGCTAAGGCACGTGCTATTCTAGCAAATAGTCAATCAGATTTGACTGCTATCCGAGAAGCACTGACGAGCCTATCCACCGTCAAAAATAGTCTTGATGGTGATCAACGTATTGCCACAAGTAAGGTAGAAGCCGCAGAAAGCACAGCCCAAGCCGCCCAAGCTAAATTGGCTGATGCGACCTCTGATCAGCTCGTCACTCCAACGGAGAAATCCGCAGTTGATGATGCCATCGCTGAAGCGCGTACAGCCCTATCAGAAGCTAGACGTGCTGTTGACAGCTTGCCATCAGGTAGCGCTAAGACAGCCTTGGAAGGTCGCCTAGGTGCCGTATCTCTTCCGGCTAGCCCAGCAATCACCGACAGCAATAGCAACGGTCGCTTGGACAGTGAGGAAGCAGCGGAAGCCAAGGCTATCGCCGAGGCAACAAGTAAGGTAGAAGCCGCAGAAAGCACAGCCCAAGCCGCCCAAGCTAAATTGGCTGATGCGACCTCTGATCAGCTCGTCACTCCAACGGAGAAATCCGCAGTTGATGAGGCCATCGCTGAAGCGCGTACAGCCCTATCAGAAGCTAGACGTGCTGTCGACAGCTTGCCATCAGGTAGCGCTAAGACAGCCTTGGAAGGTCGCCTAGGTGCCGTATCTCTTCCGGCTAGCCCAGCAATCACCGACAGCAATAGCAACGGTCGCTTGGATAGTGAGGAAGCAGCGGAAGCCAAGGCTATCGCCGAGGCAACAAGTAAGGTAGAAGCCGCAGAAAGCACAGCCCAAGCCGCCCAAGCTAAATTGGCTGATGCGACCTCTGATCAGCTCGTCACTCCAGCAGAAAAGACAGATAATGTTTCGATGGGAGTGGATAAAACTGTATTCCCTTCTATTCAGCAAAGTGTATATAGGAGTAACCTAGACATAGAGTCACGACTCTCATCTACTAGTCAACCCTCGACGTCTTCAATCCCTTCTTTGACGGTTACTCAGACTGAACCGGAATCATTGAAGTCAGCAGATAGCTCAGAGGATATTCTATCATCGAAACCTTCTGTTCAACCATCAAATGAAACGGTACAGCAGATTGACTCAAATACCTTACCGCTAATTATTGCTTTAGGTGGAACTATATTCTTAATATCAGGACTAGCAGTCGTTATTATTAAGCGTAAGAAGCATGATGATTAAAGTGTTGATGGCTCTTATTAACTACAGTTGATTATTGGATAGTCACTAATAACTGAGTTCAGACAAAGAGAATTTTCAGCTCAAAAAACAGAGATTCACAATTGCCGTGAGTCACTGTTTTAGTAATAGGAGATTAGCTAGCTATAAGACCTGTTTTAGGTCAACCCTAGCTTGCAGTTTTCATATCAGGGTACATCGTTTGCTCCCCAGGCAAGCAGGCTCCGTATCAACTTTACTTTGGGCTAAAATTGTTGGTTTTTCTTGATGTTTTAAGATTCGGATCTACAAATTTCTAATAGAGAAACGTCAAAAAACTTTGCAAATCTCTTGACAGATCTGCTATTTTTCGGTAGAATAACTAAGAACGTGAAAATGTTACATTATCTTGAGGAGGTGAAAAATATGTCAAAAACAGTTGTCCGTAAGAATGAGTCACTTGACGACGCACTCCGTCGTTTCAAACGTGCGGTTGTGAAAGCTGGTACTCTTCAAGAGGTGCGTAAACGTGAGCACTATGAGAAACCGTCTGTGAAACGCAAACGCAAATCAGAAGCTGCTCGTAAACGTAAGAAATTCTAATGTTTAGCGAGCGCAAACAATGACTGTGATAGAGGCTGGGACTTAAGTCCTCGCCTCTATCTTGTTTTTTAGCGCTGGATGATTTGGGTCTATAGAGACTTAAAGAGGAAAAGGAATGATCAATTTTCAAGAGGCTTTTGAATGGTTGAAAACGAGCTTAAGTTTTGGGATAACGCCAGGTTTAGAGCGTGTTCAGTGGCTATTAGAGCAACTCGGCAACCCTCAACATCAGCTAGCTGCCATCCATGTGGTTGGGACAAATGGCAAGGGTTCAACGGTTAACTATCTAAGACATATCTTTCAGGAGGCAGGGTATACTGTCGGCACCTTCACCTCGCCGTCTATCATGGATTTTAGAGAGAGAATAGCGATTAATGGTCATATGATCAGTCGTGAGGATTTTGTCAAAGCGGTTGAGCTCCTTCAGCCAGTAGTGTCTCGTTTGGAAAGCGAGACGGACTTTGGTCCTGTGACGGAGTTTGAGCTAATAACCCTGATCATGTTTATTTACTTTGCTCGGTTACATCCAGTCGATTTAGTGGTGATTGAGGCGGGCTTGGGCGGTCGGTATGACTCGACTAATGTGTTTACCCCGCTGGCAGTTATTTGTACCTCGATTGGTCTTGACCATCAGAATTTTCTAGGAGATACTCATCTGGCGATTGCTGGTGAGAAAATCGGTGTGCTAAAGAGAGGGGTTCCTTTAATTTTTGCTGAACATCGTTTGGAGGTCCGCCAACTGTTTTACCAAACAGCTGAACATCTAGCCAGCCCTGTCTATGAAAAGGGCAAACATTTTGACCTGACAGAGACTGAAACAGGTCTCACCTTTTCTGACGAAGAGGGGCAATTAACAAATCTCGTATTGGCCATGCCAGGTCAACACCAGGTATCAAACGCTAGTCTAGCGCTGATGACCAGCCGCCTGTTGACAAAGACTTACCCAAATCTTACTGATGAGCACATCAAAAATGCTCTAGCCAAGAGCTTTTGGTTGGGGCGGACAGAGTTTATCTTCCCCAACCTCATGATTGACGGTGCCCATAATGATGAAAGCATCAAGGCTCTAGTCGATGTCTTACAGCAAGATTATGCTGACAAGACGATTCATATTCTCTTTGCGGCCATAGATACCAAACCTGCTCACTCTATGTTGCAGCAGCTACAAGGCTTTGCTGACCTGACCGTCACGACATTTGATTATCCCAAGGCCTATGCCCTAGAGGCTTACCCTGAAGCCTATCCCCGTGTAGCGTCTTTTGAAAAATGGCTAGCGCGGTTGGAGGAAGCAAGAGAAGAAGATCTTTTTGTCATTACAGGCTCACTTTATTTTATTGGTCAAGTGAGACGACATCTTTTATCGCCTCAAGGCTCGTCAAATGCTTGAGCTTTTGGTATAATAGGTAAGATTGCTCTATTTGTGCAATTAGTTTGACACGGAAAAGAATAATAACGACACATGAAACAACACATCATAGACACCTTAGCAGGTATCGATATTCGGTTTGACGAGCCACTGAAACCCTATACCTACACAAAAGTTGGTGGTCCGGTTGACTACCTTGCATTTCCTAGAAACAAATTTGAGTTGGAACGCCTCGTTCGCTTTGCCAATCAGGAAAACATTCCTTGGATGGTTTTGGGAAATTCAAGCAATATCATCGTTCGCGATGGGGGTATTCGTGGCTTTGTCATCATGTTTGATAAATTCAATACAGTGACGGTTAATGGCTATGTTATTGAAGCAGAAGCAGGGGCCAACTTGATTGAAACGACCAAAGTTGCTCAGTTTCACAGTTTGACTGGTTTCGAGTTTGCCTGTGGCATTCCTGGCAGCATCGGTGGGGCAGTATTTATGAACGCTGGTGCTTACGGTGGTGAGATTGCTCATATCCTACTATCTGTCAAGGTGATGACCTCATCAGGCGAGATAAAAACCATTGAAGCCAAGGACATGCGTTTCGGTTACCGCCATTCCATTATTCAGGAGACAGGGGATATTGTTATCTCTGCTAAGTTCGCCCTAAAACCAGGTGATTACACATTGATTAGTCAAGAGATGGCGCGATTAACCCATTTACGCGAGCTCAAGCAACCACTGGAGTTTCCGTCCTGTGGGTCTGTCTTTAAGCGACCAGTCGGACATTTTGCAGGTCAGCTCATCATGGAAGCTAATCTCAAAGGTCACCGTATCGGTGGTGTTGAAGTCTCAACCAAACATGCAGGATTTATGGTTAATGTGGCTGATGGCACTGCCCAAGATTATGAACAGTTAATTGCCCATGTGCAGGCTGTCGTGAAAGAACGAACAGGCATTGCGCTTGAGACAGAAGTACGAGTGATTGGAGAAAAGGGATAATCCTCTTGAGTGGATTAGTCCGATAGAAATAAGACAAAGTGAGGAAAACAGGCAGTGACACAACCGATTATCGCCTTTAAGAATGTCACCAAGACATTCGAGGATAGTGGCACGCAGGTGCTGAAAAATATTAATTTTGAACTAGAAGAAGGGAAGTTCTATACCCTTTTGGGAGCTTCTGGTTCAGGAAAATCAACCATACTGAACATCATTGCAGGACTTCTTGATGCGACTAGCGGTGATGTCTATCTGGATGGCAAACGGATTAACGATGTCCCAATCAACAAGCGGGATGTCCACACCGTTTTCCAAAACTATGCCCTCTTCCCCCACATGAACGTCTATGAGAATGTGGCTTTCCCACTCAAACTGAAAAAGGTGGACAAGGCTGAGATAGACCGTCGTGTGGTAGAAGCCTTGAAAATGGTACGTCTGGAGGGTTATGATAAGCGGCCTATTCAGAAATTGTCTGGCGGTCAGCGCCAGCGGGTAGCCATCGCCCGTGCCATTATCAATCAACCGCGGGTGGTGCTTCTGGATGAGCCCCTATCAGCTCTTGATTTGAAATTGCGGACGGAGATGCAGTATGAGCTCCGTGAGCTCCAGCAGCGTTTAGGCATCACCTTTGTGTTTGTCACCCATGATCAGGAAGAGGCGCTTGCCATGAGTGACTGGATTTTTATCATGAACGAAGGCGAGATTGTCCAATCAGGGACGCCAGTTGACATCTACGACGAGCCCATTAACAACTTTGTGGCAACTTTCATCGGCGAATCCAATATCTTGCCTGCTACCATGATTAAGGACTATTTGGTGGAATTTAACGGCAAGCAATTTGAAGCTGTGGACGGAGGGATGCGCCCTAATGAACCTGTTGAGGTGGTCATCCGTCCAGAGGATTTGCAGATTACCCTGCCAGAAGAGGGCAAGTTGCAGGTTAAGGTTGATACCCAGCTCTTTCGAGGGGTTCACTATGAAATTATCGCCTACGATGACCTCGGTAACGAATGGATGATTCATTCGACCAGAAAGGCCATTGTCGGAGAGGTCATTGGGCTAGACTTTGAGCCAGAAGACATCCATATCATGCGTCTCAACGAGACTGAAGAGGAGTTTGACGCTCGTATCGAGGAGTATGTCGAGGTTGAGGAGGTTGAGGACGGTCTCATCAATGCTATTGAGGAGGAACGTTATGAAGAAAACCTCTAGTTTCCTGGCTGTCCCTTACTACCTTTGGCTGGTTCTCTTTGTCGTTGCGCCTGTCGCCTTGATTTTTTGGCAGTCGCTCTTTGATGTGCAAGGGAACTTTGGACTTGCCAACTATCAGACCTTTTTCAGCAGTAACACCTATCTGCGGATGAGTTTTAATTCGGTCTTCTACGCTGGTGTCATCACCCTGATTACCCTAGTCGTCGCCTATCCTTTAGCTTATCTCTTGACCAAGATCAAGCACAAGCAACTCTGGCTCATGCTGGTTATCTTGCCGACTTGGGTTAATCTCTTGTTAAAAGCTTACGCCTTTATGGGGATTTTCGGTCAGCAAGGAGGGATTAACAGCTTTTTGAGCTTTATTGGGATTGGTCCCCAGCAGATTTTGTTTACGGATTTTTCCTTCATTTTTGTGGCTAGCTATATCGAGTTGCCCTTTATGATTTTGCCGATTTTTAACGCCCTAGACGACCTTGACCAGAACTTGGTCAATGCCAGTCGAGATCTTGGCGCTAACGAGGTGCAGACCTTTAGCAAGATCATCTTTCCCTTATCGCTTAATGGCGTCCGATCAGGGGTTCAATCAGTTTTTATCCCCAGTCTAAGCTTGTTCATGCTGACCCGCCTGATTGGTGGTAACCGAGTGATTACGCTGGGAACGGCTATTGAACAACACTTCTTGACCACGCAGAACAAGGGTATGGGTTCAACCATCGGAGTCGTTCTGATTGTGGCTATGATTTTGACCATGTGGGTGACAAAGGAGAGACGGAAATGAAAAAATTAGCAAATCTTTATCTGGGTTTAGTCTTTGTCATTCTCTATGCTCCTATTGTTTACTTGATTGTTTATTCTTTCAATGCTGGGGGGGATATGAATGCCTTTTCTGGTTTTACCTTGGAGCACTACGGTACCATGTTTGGCGACAGTCGGCTCATGTTGATTTTGGTGGAGACCTTTTTCCTGGCTTTTCTGAGTGCCCTCTTAGCGACGGTGATTGGCACCTTTGGGGCTATCACCATCTATCAGCTGCGACAGTCGTCGCAAAATGTCCTTCTGGCAGCTAATAACGTGCTCATGGTTGCGCCTGATGTCATGATTGGTGCTAGTTTTCTCTTGCTCTTTACCTTTTTAGGGTTTCAGCTGGGCATGGTCTCTGTCTTGCTGAGCCATGTGGCCTTTTCGATTCCTATCGTGGTGCTCATGGTTCTGCCGCGTCTAAAAGAAATGAATGCTGACATGATTAACGCTGCCTATGACCTTGGGGCAAGCCGTTTTCAGATGATGAAAGAAGTCATGTTGCCTTATTTGACCCCAGGGATTATCGCCGGCTACTTTATGGCCTTTACTTACTCGCTGGATGATTTTGCGGTGACCTTCTTTTTGACAGGAAATGGGTTTTCGACCTTGGCTGTGGAGATTTACTCTCGGGCGCGTAAGGGGATTTCACTTGAAATCAATGCCCTGTCAACCATCGTCTTTCTCTTTAGCATCTTGCTGGTGATTGGCTACTACTTTATCTCTCAAGAGAAGGAGGACAAGCATGCGTAGATTATATGCCTTTTTAGGGGGTGTTATCGCCATCGTCGCTCTGCTATTTTCCATAAGTCTCGTGATGAAAAAGACCAATGATACAGGTGGCAATAAGCTGGTGGTCTATAACTGGGGGGACTACATCGACTCTGAGTTGTTGGAGCAGTTTACTGAAGAGACGGGCATCCAGGTGCAGTATGAGACCTTTGACAGTAATGAAGCCATGTACACCAAAATCAAGCAGGGTGGGACAACCTATGACATCGCGGTGCCGAGTGACTACATGATTGACAAGATGCGGCGCGAGGACCTTTTGGTCAAGCTGGATAAGTCTAAACTGGAGGGGCTAGAGCACATCGGTCAGGAGTTTTTGGGCAAGAGTTTCGATGAAAGTAATGACTACTCCATTCCTTATTTTTGGGGAACGGTAGGGATTATTTACAATACTAGCCTGATTGATGAGGAAATCGCTCACTGGGAGGATCTCTGGAATCCTGACTTTGAAAACAGCATTATGCTGGTGGACGGGGCGCGTGAGGTCATGGGCTTCGGGCTGAACAGCATGGGCCATAGCCTTAATTCAAAGAACATGGCTGAGCTGACAGCGGTTGCTGAGCGGCTCAACCAGCTGACGCCAAACATCAAGGCCATCGTGGCTGACGAGCTCAAGAGGTATATGATTCAGGGGGATGCGGCTATTGGCGTGACCTTTTCAGGAGAGGCCAGCGAGATGCTGGATGCCAATGAGGACTTGGTTTATGTGGTCCCAAGCGAGGGCTCAAACCTCTGGTTTGATAATCTTGTTATCCCTAAAACGGTTAAACACGAAGCAGAAGCCTATGCCTTTATCAATTTCATGTTGCGACCAGAAGTGGCCGCCCAGAATGCGGAGTATATCGGTTACGCCACGCCAAATACCAAGGCAAAGGCGCTCTTACCTGCTGAGATTACTGAGGACGAGGCCTTTTACCCTAGTCAGGAAACCGTTGAAAAGCTAGAAGTTTACGACAACCTTGGTCAGAAATGGCTGGGCATTTATAACGATTTGTTCCTACAATTTAAGATGTATCGGAAATAGGACTATCAGCAGCAAAACCAATTTTATCTAGCTGCTGAAATTTTTTAACAGCCTAAGGTTAAGATCGAATCGAACACTTGATTAAGTTTATTAAGGGTGATCTGTTTAGAACGAGATTTGTGACGACATTGCTAGCTAGCCTTGTCGTCACCAGTTTAACCTGTAGCCCTTTCCCTAATCAAAAAAGAATAGGATTACTAAACAACAACCGGGCAAGATGATGGTGATGGTTGACCATCATCTTGCCGGGCTGTTTTTCTGTTTGACATTTAAGGAGGGAGCTGGTACACTATTCTTAACTGGTAGTTTACTGATTAAGGAGAAGATGATGGCATCCCTCGTGCGCTGGTTTTTTTATTTGGTTAGTTCAATTGCTTTAGTTGGTTGTAGTGCTCAGTCAGATCAGAATATTGAGAAAAAAAGGTTAAAGATTGTCACTAGTTTTTACCCATGTACGCCTTGGTCAGTGAAGTATCTGGGGACATTAACGATGTTCGCATGATTAACTCAGCATCAGGTATCCACGACTTTGAGCCTTCTGTGAGTGATGTCCGAGCCATTTATGATGCCGATGTTTTTATTTACCACTCCCACATTTTAGAGAGTTGGGCTGGTCGATTGGACCCCAATTTGAAAGGTTCCTCGGTTCGTGTGTTAGAGGCATCCAAAACCTTGCCACTGGAGCGGGTTGAGGGTTTAGAAAAGTTTGTTGTTAAGGAAGGGATGGATGACAGTAGCCTCTATGATCCACATACTTGGTTAGACCCTGTCTTGGTTGGTCAGGAAGCCCTGGCCATAGCAGAGCAACTCAGTCAGGTTGATCCCAGCAATCGTCTCGTTTATGAAGAAAATGCTCAGGCTCTCAAAGATAAGGCTGATGTTCTGGCCGAGACATTCCAGCAACGGTTTGAGAGTAGCCAACAAAAAAACTTTGTTACCCAGCATACGGCGTTCTCCTATACTGCCAGACGCTTTGGTTTAAAACAACTTGGTATCACGGGCGTGTCTGCTCAAGAGCCTAGTCCTCGTCAGTTGGCAGAGATTAAAGAATTCATCACAACCTACGGAGTTAAGACGATTTTTGTTGAAAAAAGAGTTTCGGACAAATTGGCGAAATCTCTGGCAACTTCAACAGCAGTTCAATTTAAGGAGTTGAACACCTTGGAAGCAGATCCTAAGAATGATTTGACATTTTTAGAGAATTTAGAGGCTAATTTGACGATTTTAGCAGATGTTTTAGCGACGGAGGAAGAATGAAATATAATTTGTTTAAGTTTTTACCTGGTTTGCTTGCTGGTGTTGGCAGCTTGTTCTCAAGAGTCAGCTAATCATCGTGTCTCCTATGTTGAATCAACAGCAACCAGCTCAGCTATTTCCCAGGAGAAGGACAGTCAGTTAAGTCCAGAAGACGTGGCAGAAGCTGAAGGGAATCACGCAGAGCAGATTGTGGTGCAGGTGACAGATGAGGGGTATGTCACAAGTCACGGTGACCACTACCACTTTTACAATGGTAAGGTAGGCTTTGAAGCGCTGATTAATAAAGATTTAGTACTAAATGATCCTGCCTATGTCTTAAAGCAAGAGGATATCGTTAGTGACGTAGCTGATGGGCATATCATCAAGGTTGGTGATCAGTATTACCTTTACCTAACTCAGGAAACACCAACACATGTGCGATGAGCCAAGCAGATAAATATTAGTATTTATGGTGTGCCAACTGGCACGCTTTTTTCACTTGTGTGGTATAATGTTAGTTAACTAAATAGCTATGTTAGTTGTATGAATTGAAAAGAAGGATAGAGTATGATTAAGGTAATTGCGACAGAAATCGGAGTAAGGAAATTGATACAATAGAATACAGAAAAAGCCTAGGAACTAGCTGTTTCCAAGGCTTTTTAGCTGTCCGTAGATATAGTTTCAATGCTATTAAAGATGATGCGTTTTGTTTAGACACCTTTGATTCGTGAATCGTTAAATTGTATGTTACCAAAGACAGACCACGTCGAGTGTGTAGCATTGCTCGTAAAAGTTTAGAAATCTTTGAACGAAAGGGATAATGAAAAGCCCTAATTGCAAGGCTTTTTGTCATATAGGGTGAAAAGGCACCCCTTTTCTGTACAATTTTTATAAAGTGTTTTTGTTAAGCGATAACTCGCTTAACCATAGGTGTTTGGTAATCGAGACTACCGTGAATGCGATGATGGTTCCACCAGTGGACA